>SLJS01000231.1 GCA_007135015.1 Alcanivorax sp.
GCCAGCGAAGGCCTTTTACGACACCCTCCAAGGGGATAGGGACTCTGCAGCAGGGCCGTGTTCTGAATCGCCTTTTGCGAAACTCTCGCTGGGTCTGGAGGGGCAGCAGCGCTCAGTTGCCCGGATAGATCCGGTCGCAGAGGCCCGCAAGGTCCTTGCTCAGGCGGTGCCAGCCCTGGTCCAGGGCGGCGCGGATCTCTTCGCCTTGCTCCGGGGCGCTATCGCGTAGTGCTTCCACCCTTTCTTCCATCTCTTCGAGGACTTCCTCGAGTTCCGGCTTGAGGCTGTCGAAGAACTCCCTGTTGTCTCCGCTCTGCGAGGCGACCTGCTCCAGGCGGTTCAGTTCGTTGTTCCACTCGTCGACCTTGTGCTTGATGCGCTCAATGTACTCCTGGCGATCCGGCATGGTGATTCCTCCTGGTGTGCTGTCCGTGGCTGGATGATCCGTTCCTGCAAGGTTTTCCCGCTGGGCCTTCCAGCATCGCCACGGGCTTGTTTTTTCGTCAAGCGCCGACGGGGTCATATGCGTAATCGGTCTAATGTCCTGGCGGGTGGTTATGAACGTCTGGAGTGGTTTTCCCATGGCACGTATAGTGCCTGTCACCATTCTTGTTGCAGGCGGGGGCAGTCATGGGCAAGCGAAGTTTCTGGGGCTGGGGCGTGGAAGAGGCTGCTTTCAACGAGGACCAGCGGCGCAACCTGAAGATGATGATCCAGATGCAGCTCGGGCAGCTGGAGCTGGAGGAGCTTCAGCCGCCGCGGCTGGACGAGCTGTCGTTGCCGGCACCCCGTCTGCGACCGCCGGAGTCGCTGGCGTCCCTGTTCCGCGATGATCCCGGCGAGCGTGCCGGGCATACCTACGGCAAGGCGTTTCGTGACATCGTGCGCGGTCTCAACGGAGATTTCCGGGTGGCACCGGACCAGGTGGCCTACCCGGGCACGGAAGAGGAACTGGTGTCCGTGCTCGACTGGGCGGCGGATGCCGGTGCGGCGGTGATCCCCTATGGTGGCGGCTCCACGGTGACTGCCGGCGTCGAGCCGCGGCTGGAAGGGGACTGGAAGGGCGCGGTAAGCGTGGACATGAGCCGCCTGGACCGGGTTCTGGAAACCGACAGCACTTCCCGGGCCGCCCATATCCAGGGGGGCATCTATGGCCCGGCGCTGGAAGAAGCCCTCAAGCCCCATGGCTGGTCCCTGCGCCACTATCCCCAGTCCTTCGAGTTCTCCACCCTGGGCGGCTGGATTGCCACCCGCTCCGGGGGCCATTTCGCCACCCTCTATACCCATATCGATGATTTCGTGGAGGCACTGCGGGTGATCACGCCTTCGGGTTCGGTGGAAACCCGGCGCCTTCCCGGTTCTGGCGCGGGTCCTTCTCCGGACCGGCTGTTCATCGGCTCGGAGGGCATCCTCGGCTTCATTACCTCCGCCTGGATGCGCGTGCAGGACCGGCCCCGTTTCCGGGCGGCGGCCACGGTGCGCTTCGCCGACTTCATGGACGGTGCGGAAGCGGCGCGCATGCTGGCCCAGTCCGGGCTTTACCCCACCAATTGCCGCCTGATCGAGGCCCGCGAGGCGCTCAACAATGGCGTGGGTGATGGCAGCCGGCATCTGCTGCTGGTGGGCTTCGAGTCCGCGGATCACGGCCTGGATGCCTGGATGGACCGGGCACTGGAAATCTGCCGGGGCTGCGGCGGTGAGGTCAAGGAAGGCGCGGGGCGCACCCGTGAGGAAGGCGAGGGCGCCGGGGACGAAGCCGCCGGCGGCTGGCGGCAGATGTTCATCCAGGCGCCCTATATGCGTGATGCCCTGGCCCGGCTGGGCATGGTGGTGGAGACCTTCGAGACCGCCTGTACCTGGGACCGGTTCCCGGAGTTTCATCGCAATGTGGTGGCCTCCGTGGAGGCGGCGGCCCGGGAGGTCTGCGGTGAGTGCATGGTCACTTGTCGTTTCACCCATGTGTATCCGGACGGCCCGGCACCCTATTACACGGTGATCGCGCCGGGTCGGGCCGGCTCACAGGTGGCGCAGTGGGACCAGATCAAGGCCGCCGCGTCGGAAGCACTGATCCGGGAGGGCGGTACCATCACCCATCACCATTCCGTGGGCCGGGATCACAAGCCCTGGTATGACCGCCAGCGCCCGGAGCTCTTTGCCGAGTCCCTGCGGGCGGTGAAAAAGACCCTGGACCCGTCGGGCATGCTGAATCCGGGTGTGCTGCTCTGAATCACGGCCCGGGCAGTACCTTTACCGGGGTAACCCGCTCCGCCGGGAATGGAATTGTGGCTAAACGACAACCTTCCGTCCGTCGTGTCGCCTTGACCCGGTAAGGGTTTGGGGATAATTTCCCAAAAATGGATAATGCCACGTCGACAATCCTGCTGGCACTGACCCGGCTGCTGCGGCCGGTGGTTCGCGTGCTGCTGCACAACAAGGTCTCCTACGCCACCTTTGACCAGATTGCCCGGCGGGTCTTTGTGGAAGAGGCGGACCGGCATTTCGCCATTGAGGGTCGCAAGCAGACCAAGAGCCGCATTGCCCTGATCACCGGACTGTCGCGCAAGGAGGTTCTGCGCATCAAGCGGGAGCCGGAACTGGGTGACCGGGACCTGGACAGGTCGTTCCACCGGGCGGCGAGGCTGGTCTCCATCTGGAACCACGACAGGCCCTTTGTGGACGATGAGGGGCGGCCACGGAAGTTGCCGTTTGACGCGGCCGAGCCGTCTTTTTCAACGCTCGTCAGCCGGTGTGGCGGCGATCTCACGCCTCGTGCCATGCTGGATGAGCTGAAAGTCGCCGGAGTGCTGGAGGTGGACGAGCAGGATGAGCAGCGTGTCGTGCGCCTGTGCAGCCGCA
>SLJS01000301.1 GCA_007135015.1 Alcanivorax sp.
ATCACCGGGCCCTGGTGGCACTCCACGACATCGAGGGTTACACCATGGACGAGATCGCGGTGACGCTGGGCCTGGCCCGCGGCACCGTCAAGTCCCGCCTTCACCGTGCCCGCGCGCGGCTGCGGGCCTGCCTGGAAAGGGAACCTTTTCCGTCCGGCGAACGTGTCACAGGGAGAGAGGTGAAGAAATGACGGTTCAATGCGATCACATTCGCTCCCGGCTTGATGATTACCTGGACGGGGAGCTGACAACGGATGAGGCCACCGAGGTCCGCAGCCACCTGGCCGATTGCGCGGCCTGTGAAGAGCATGTGCGCCGCGCCCGGCAGCTTCAGTTCCGTCTGCGCAACCTCCCGGCGCCGCGGACGGAGGACGAATTTGCGGACCGTCAGTTCCGGCAACTGTGGCAGCGCGAATCCGGCCAACACCAGGGCTGGTCCCGCCTGGTCCGGGATCCGGCGCTTGCCGCCGCGCTGGTGCTGGGTCTTTTCCTGGGCGGCGCCGTTACCCAGTGGTTTGGCACCGGCTCGCCGGAACCGGGCTCGCCGGTGCGGGTAGTCACGCTTGAGGCGGACGAGACACGGGAGGTCCGGTTCGCCATTACGGCGGATCGGGAGATGGAGAATGTCAGGCTCACGCTGGACATCCCCGGAAACATGGAGCTGGTCGGCTTTCCGGGAGAACGGCGCGTGAGCTGGGAGACCCGGCTGGATTCCGGCGTGAACATGCTGCGGGTACCCGTGCGGGCCGCACGGGGTGGTGAGGGCACACTTACCATGCGGCTGTCCACCGACACCGGATATCAGCAGGAAAAAACTTTGCGATTGCGCTCGCAAGCCGTGGAAACAACCCTGAAATGGATGCCGGGGGATGACCACGAAGAAGTAAGTGCCATCTAGTTGCTGTCAGTTGCTGGTTGGTACGGTTGGTTGTAACAGATGGTTCAGGGCATGATCCGGGAGGCCTTATGAAAATACACAAGCTTATGCTTTCAGTGGCCGTCCCGCTGTCGCTTCTGGCAACGCCTGCGATGCCGCAGGACGCCGAGATCACCATTGATGTACTGGATCAGGAGGATGCCCTGCCCGAGCAGGTTACCTCCGAGATCCGCCTGCCGGAGGCGGCTTCCGATCAGGCCCGGGAAAGCGCGGCCGAGGGGCTGGAGACAGGCAGCGACGCCCGCGACAAGCGCAGGGAGTTCGGGCAGGAAAGGGCCAGGGAGGCACGTGAACAGCGGGGACCTGAGCGCCCCGGCGAGAGGCGGGGCCCTCCCGCCGAGCGCTGAAACACGGCTTGCCTGTAACGCCGTCCGGTTCGGCCCGGACGGCGTAGTCTATTGACCTTCGTTCGCCGATGACCCACCTTTTGCGTTCCATCCCCGTGGAGCGCCCCGATGTTCAAGCCGGTCGCGGTCGGCCTTTCGCTGGTCCTTTGCCTGTTCTGCGGCCCCGGCGCGTTCGCAGATTCCTCCCCAGGCGGCGAGATCTTCCGCGAAGGGGTGGAAGCCTTTCGCGGCGGAGACTACCGCCAGGCGGCCGCGGCATTCGAAGCGGCAAGAAGGGACGGCCTGGAGACCCCGGCGCTTTTCTACAATCTGGGCGTGGCCCGCTATCGCCTTGGAGACTATTCCGCCGCGGAACAGGCGTTCCGGGAACTGGAGGATGAGCCAGGCTGGCAGGCCCTGGCCCATTACAATCTGGCACTGACCTTCGAGCGCCGGGACCAGCCGGCCGTTGCTCGTCGCTATTACACCAGTGCGGTGGCTTCCGATGACGAGCGGATCGTCCGGCTGGCGCGTGAGGGGCTGTCCCGCATTGACAACCGCCCTCCGCCGCCGGAGCTGTTTGCCTCGCTGTCGGCGGGACACGATTCCAACCTGACGCTGGCGCCCGATGATCTCTCCGAGCGCAGAACGGAAAGCGCCTCCTTTGTGGAAGGTTTCGCCCGCGGCTCCTGGTACCCCGCCCGGGAATGGCGTCTGGAAGGAGCCTGGTTCTCCCGCGCTTTCGCCGGACACGGAGAATACAACGATACGGTCCTGGAGCTGGCGTTGAATCGCCTCGGCAACCCGGGGGCCTGGAATACCGAAGCCGGCGTG
Organism: Alcanivorax sp.; assembly: GCA_007135015.1. Classification (GTDB taxonomy): domain Bacteria; phylum Pseudomonadota; class Gammaproteobacteria; order Pseudomonadales; family Alcanivoracaceae; genus SLJS01. The sequence goes on from SLJS01000301.1 coordinate 2,098, forward strand.
TCCGTTTCGCCGGTTTTCTTCGACGGCCGCCGCTTCCAGACCCGCTACGGCCTCGCCGCTCGTGGCTACCGGAGCCTGGGCGGCGACCAGCTTGTGCGCCTCAGTGGCGAATGGACCCGGGTCGATGCGGTGGATGCATTCGACGAGTTGGACGGCTGGCAGTCCCGGGCGGAGTTTCGCTGGTCCCTCCCCGCCGGCCCGGGCCGGATGCGGCTGGCGTACAGGCTGGAGCTCAACGACCGCGAAGACCTGGAATCGGAGGACGACTTCGCCAGCTATTCCCCGACACGAAACCGGACCGAGGCCTTCTACCACTGGCCGCTGAACGATGCCTGGGCCCTGCAGGGCATTCTCCATTTCGAGCGGAGCCGTTACGCCGACCGCCACCGTCGCAACGGTGAGCAGACCCGCCGACGGGACAGGGAGACCCGTATCATGGCCCGCGCGCAGCGTACGCTCACCGAGCGGGTCCAGTTCCAGGCACAGTTCAGTCACGAAAACCAGCGGAGTTCCCTGGCGGAATTCGAGTTCCGACAGAACATCTTCCGGATCGGACTGGAATATCTCTCGCGCTGACCGGATCCGTCCCCGGATCGCCAGCAGCTGACCGCTCTGGAAGCCTCTCTCCCACGAGGAGGGGGTCGCAAAAGAGCGCACCTTGGGGCGCGAAGAATCTGGCACGGTGCCGAGTCCGGCGCCTTCGCGGCCTTGCTGGAGAGTTCCCTCTCCCCGCCGTGGGAGAGGGACAGGGAGAGG
>SLJS01000222.1 GCA_007135015.1 Alcanivorax sp.
AACCCCGGATTCCCGCACGGTGCCAGATTCTTCGCGCTGCAAGCAGCGCTCCTGCACGGGTTTTTACGACACCCTCACCAGGGGAGAGGGGCTTTTACAACACGCTGACAAGGAAAGAGGGGGCCCTCCAGCAAGGCCTGTCTCTGGATTACCTTTTACGAGCCTCTCAAGAGCCGCGCCGGAATCAGAAATCGTACCGGCCAAACAGGCCGAAGGTGGTGACGTCACCACCCAGCATCAGCCGGGCGCCGGCCTTCACCGGAGCATTCATCTGGTACATGGCCTCGCCATACAGGCCAAGTTCACTGCGATCGATATTCTCGTGAAAGGCCCCGCCGGAGAGCTCCACTCGTTCCGTGGCCCGGTAGCGCACACCGCCGCGCAGGTCGAAACCCACTTCGCTGTCGCTGCCCGCATCCTCGAACCTGGCGCGCACCCGCACCAGATCGCCGGAGAGCACCAGGTCCAGGTCCTGTTCCAGCGGCGTATTGAAGCCCAGGCCGCCGTAGATCCGATGGCCGTCCACATCCAGGCGGGGCCGCCCGCGCCGCGTGCGGCCGTCGAAGTAAGACAGCCCGCCACGGACGAACAGGTGCTCATCCAGCTCCCAGGAGCCGTCGAAAAAGAAGTTGTTCACATTGGAACGGGGATTCTCTATATCACCTGCTTCAAAGCCGACCTGCAGATACTGGAAGGAAAAGTCATTGCCGCGACTCGGCAACTGCTCGAACTCCTGAGCCAGCGCGGGCAGGGAAAGCAGGGCCAGTCCGGGCACAACCAGGCGGGCGTACCAATGAGCCATTCTGCGAACATTCATGAGCGTCTCCTCGGCTCGGGAATTCGGAAAAAGGATTCTACAGGATGCTCCGACACCCCAAATGCCTGCAAATTCACATTTGCGCCAGCCTCGGTCAGTCCGTATCCGCAATCCGCTGTTCAGGCGCGCCAATCCCGGCAAGCCTGCTGTAGCCGAGCATCACGAACCCGAACAGGAACATCAGCATGCTGTAGACCGCCGCGGGCACGGACATTTCGCTGGATTCGAGTAGTGTCAGGGTAACCATCAGCCCCAGGGTGCCGTTCTTGATCGCCAGCTCGATGGCCACGGTGAACGCTTCCTCACGGGACAGGCCCACCAGCCGGCCCACGCCCAGCCCCAGCGCCAGCCCCAGCAGGTTGAGCAACAGCGCGGGCAGCCCCGCCTGCCGTGCCAGCTCCTCGGCCTGGTCCCCCACCTGGATGACCAGAAGCAGGATCACCCCGACCAGCACCACCAGCCCGAACAGACTCACCGGCCGCTCCGCCCGCCCGGCAAAGCCCGGCGCGAACCGGCGCACCGTCATGCCGATCATTACCGGCACCAGGATGATCCCCACCATGGTGCCGACGGTGCGCAGGAACGGAAGCCGGATGACCTCCACGGTGTCCTGGTAGTGCGCCAGTGCCTGGTTGGCAAAGAAGGGAAGCGTAATGATGGTGATCAGACTGGCCGCCACCGTCAGCACAATGGAAAGCGCCAGATCCCCCCGCCCGATAAAGACAAAGAGGTTGGAGGTAGTGCCCCCGGGGCAGGCGGCGATCACCACCAGCCCCACCGCCAACGCCGGAGAAAGATTCAGCAGGGATGCCACCACGAAGGCACAGAGCGGCAGCAGCAGAATCTGTGCAATCACGCCGTAGAAGGAAGCCCGCGGTGCGACCAGTATCTCCCGGAAGTCCCGGGGCACCAGGGTCAGCCCCATGCCGATCATGATCACGAACAACGCAATCGGCAGCCCCACTTCCGTCAGAACACCCTGCTCCATGCATGACTCCCGCTACCGGCCCGCCTGGCGCCGCCTGCCTCTTGCCCCGCCGGGGACCGCTACAGCCTCATCTCGATACCGGCGGCGGCCATGTATTCCTTGGCTTCGGCAATGGAATGCTCCCCGAAGTGGAAGATGCTCGCCGCCAGCACCGCATCCGCCTGACCCTGCATCACCCCGTCGACCAGATGCTGCAGCGTGCCCACGCCGCCGGAAGCGATCACCGGCACGAGAACCGCCGAGGAAATCGCCCGGGTCAGCGCGATATCGAAACCGTCCTTGGTGCCGTCACGGTCCATGCTGGTCAGCAGGATTTCGCCGGCGCCGTTTTCGGTCATGCGTTTCGCCCACTCCACCGCGTCCAGCCCGGTGGGCTTGCGTCCGCCATGGGTGAAGATCTCCCAGCGATTCCCTTCGCCCTCCTCGCTGACCTTCTTGGCGTCGATGGCCACCACAATGCACTGCGAACCGAAGCGCTCCGCGGCCTGGCGGACAAACTCCGGGTCCTTCACCGCCGCCGAGTTGATCGCCACCTTGTCGGCGCCGGCATTGAGCAGATTGCGGATGTCCTCCAGGGTGCGCACCCCGCCGCCCACGGTCAGGGGAATGAATACCTGACTGGCCATCTCCTCAACCGTATGGAGCATGGTGTCACGGCCCTCGTGACTGGCCGTGATATCCAGGAAGGTCACCTCGTCGGCCCCGGCATCGTTGTAACGCCGGGCAATCTCCACCGGATCCCCCGCATCGCGGATATCGACGAACTGCACCCCCTTGACCACCCGGCCCTGGTCCACATCCAGACAGGGGATAATGCGTTTGGCCAGACCCATGAGATATCACCGTTGCCGCAAAGCACCGATTCTAGCAGACATGGGGGAGCACGCTCCCTTTGGTCGCTTCCAGCACGTCGCCTGGCGGCGACTCCCGGCACGCAGCGCTCCGCGCTGCTCCCGGCACGACCGCTGCGCGGCCTCCCAGCGGTGGCATCACAAGGCCCTGCCCCCAGAGCACCCTGGAAGGTGTCGTGAAAACCCTTACTG
>SLJS01000335.1 GCA_007135015.1 Alcanivorax sp.
AGATAGGTTACGAAGGCGGCCAGACCCCCATCGTACTGAAAGACTTCTTCGTGGGCGCTGCGTTCATCACGCAGCAGGATGCGAACGCCGGAGTTGAGAAAGCTCAGTTCCCGGAGCCGTTTGGCCAGGATGTCGTAATGGAAGACGATATTGGTGAAAGTCTCCTTGCTGGGACGGAAATGGATGGATGTCCCGGTCTCGGAGGTTTCGCCCACGGATTGCAGGGGCTGACGGGCCACCCCATGCTCATAGACCTGCTCGTAGAGGTGACCGTCCCGGCGGATGGTCAGGCGCAGTTCCTCGGAGAGTGCGTTGACCACCGAGACCCCCACGCCGTGGAGGCCGCCGGAGACCTTGTAGGAGTTGTCGTCGAACTTCCCGCCGGCATGCAGCACCGTCATGATCACTTCGGCGGCCGACTTGCCCTCCTCATGGTGCATGTCCACGGGAATCCCGCGGCCGTCATCCTGGACCGTAATGCTCTCGTCCGGATGGATGATCACCTGGATCTCGGAGCAGTGCTCGGCCAGGGCCTCGTCGATGGAGTTGTCGACCAGCTCAAACACCATATGGTGGAGCCCGGTACCGTCGTCCGTATCGCCTATATACATGCCCGGGCGCTTGCGCACCGCATCCAGGCCCTTGAGAACCTTGATGCTTTTTGAGTCGTAACTTTGCTCCGCCATATTTGGTCCCTTGACTTACTGCACCCTGGAAAGGACGCCATGTTCCACGTGGAACATTTCCGCACCCCTGTCCACCAGCGACGGCAGTTGATCCGCCGCAAGCGCCGTGAAAATCGTCTGTTGCTGCAGGCCCAGCAACGCTTCCACCATCTGGTCGCGATGCCCCTCGTCGAGCTCCGAGGCCAGGTCATCCACCAGCACCAGGCAATCCTCGCCGCCGCTGGCCGTGAGCTCATGAACCTGTGCAAGCAGGAGCAGGTACCCCAGCACCTTGCACTGCCCGCGGGAGAAGATGTCCCGCACCAGACCACCCTGACTCAAAAGCCGCAACTCTGCCCGGTGGGCCCCGCGTCCGGTGAACCCCCTTCGCTGGTCCCGATCCAGTTCGGCCCGCAGCGTATTGAGCAACTCATCCTCCGATTCCCCGGGCCAGCCAGACTGCAGCGCCACCGATACCGGTGGCAGCCCCGGAAAGCTGCCGAGAAGGGCCTCGAGATGAGGCCGGAGACGCTCCAGATAGGCGTTCCGCAAGGCGTTAATTCTACCAGAAGCGGCCGCAACTTGCTGCGTCCAGGCTTCCAGCTCCCGCCAGGAACCTCCGCCCTGGCGAAGCAGGGCGTTTCGGTTCTCCAGCGCATGACGAAGGTCCCGCCAATACCCGTGGAAGGATTGTTCCACGTGGAACAATCCCCAGTCCAGGTACCCTCGGCGTACCGCCGAAGGCCCTTCAACCAGCTCCAGGGTCCCCGGATGAAAGATCCGCACCGGCAATAGCCAGGCGATCTCACTGAATCCCTGCACCGTCCGCCCGTCTCGCCGCAGCCGGGTAAAACCGGACCCACCCCGGGCCACCCCGAGCCGGTGAACGTCCCCAGACCGGCGGACCACCTCCGCAAAGATCACCGCCTCTCCGGCGTCTTCGCGAATGAGCCGCCGGGGACGACCTCCGCGAAAACTCTTGCCCGACGACAGCAGATAAATGGCTTCCAGAAGGCTGGACTTGCCGGAGCCATTGGCTCCGGTCACAAGCGAAAGCGAAGGGGAGGGCAGAAACTCCTGGCTCCGGTAATTTCGAAAGGATTCGAGAGCGAGCCTGCGCAACATGGGTAGGGCAACATGGTAAGAGACCCGGCCCGCCAATCGGCGGGCCGAACAGGGTCAGAGCCGCATCGGCATTACGACGTAGAGCGCCGCGCGAAAGGCCGAGTCTACGAGCAGGGCACTGCTGTTGCTGTCCCCCAGCCGAACCTCCACCTCGTTGCCGGACATGGTGTTGAGCACATCGAGCAGGTAGCTCACATTGAATCCAATCTCAAGATCAGCGCCATCGAAGTCCACCGACAGCTCTTCCTCTGCCTCTTCCTGCTCCGGATTGTTTGCCTGTAACCTCAGGCTGTTCCCGGAAAGCTGGACCCGTACCCCCCGATATTTCTCATTGGAGAGAATCGCCACCCGCGACAGCGCCCGCCGCAGGCTCTCCCGATCCGCCACCAGTGTGCGTTCACCGTCCTTCGGTACCACCCGGTCGTACTCCGGGAACTTGCCGTCCACCAGCTTCGAGGTGAAGGTCATGCCCTCGGCAGTGACGCGAAGATGATTCCGGCCCACCTGCACCGCCACATTCTCCTCGCAATCGCCCAGCAACCGTCCAAGCTCCATCACCCCCTTGCGCGGAACAATCACCTGGGCATCTTCCTCGATCCCTTCCAGCTCGGCATCGGCAAGCGCCAGCCTGTGCCCGTCCGTGGCCACGGTCCGCAGCCGTTTGGTGCTCAGCTCGAACAGCATGCCATTGAGGTAATAGCGCACATCCTGCTGCGCCATGGAGAACGCCGTGCGATCAATCAGGTCCCGCAGCACCGAGGGTGACACATCGAAACGCGTGCCGGATCCTTCTTCGTCCAGCCCGGGAAACTCCGCGGCGGGCAGGGTCGCAAGCGTAAAACGGCTGCGCCCGGAGCGCACCGTAAGCCTTTCTCCATCCACGGAAATAGTCAGTTCCGCCTCCGCGGGAAGGCTCTTGCAGATCTCGAGAAACTTGCGTGCCGGAACCGTGGTCTCGCCGCTCTGGGCTTCGCCGTTCAGGCTCAACCGGGCCACCAGCTCCAGTTCCAGGTCGGTACCCGTTACCCGCAACTCCCCGTCGGACACCTCCAGCAG
>SLJS01000182.1 GCA_007135015.1 Alcanivorax sp.
CTTGTCCCTTGCCCCTTGTCCCTTGTCCCTTGCCCCTTCTCCCTCACTCCCCGATTTCAAAACTCTCCAGCTTCAACCCTTCCCGGTCGGCGACAATCCACCACCCCAGCCGGCCCCAGTCGCCCAGTACCCAGCGCTTGCCCACGCCGCCGGAGGGCAGGGGGACGTTGTGCACGGCGGGGCGGTGGGTATGGCCGTGAATCAGATCGCGCACGCCCGCGTCTTCCATTACCCGCACTACCTCGTCCGGGGTCACGTCCATGATGTTTTCCGGCTTGTTCTCGTTGTTCTGCATGCTTTTCATGCGCAGCATCTTCGCCATCATGCGCCGTTCTTCCAGCGGCTTTGCCAGCATCTGCTTCTGCCAGGCCGGGTCCAGCACCTGGCGGCGGAAGTCCATGTGCGCCTGGTCTTCGGTGCAGAGGCTGTCGCCGTGCATCAGCAGCACCCGGCGACCGTAGAGGTCTTCGGTTGTGCCCTCGGGTAGCAGGGTGCCGCCGGTATCCGCCTCGAAGCGCTCGCCGAGCATGAAGTCGCGGTTGCCGCGGATGAAATACAGCCGGCTTCCGGTGTTGCGGAAGGTGCGGAAGGCGGCGATGGCCTGCCGGTTGAAGGGGGCGTCGTCATCATCGCCGATCCAGGCTTCGAACAGGTCCCCCAGGACATAGAGCGCGTCGCAACGGCCGCCATGGTTGTCGAGTAGCTGCTCCAGGGCCGCCAGATGCTCGGGCCGCTCACTGTCGAGGTGGAGATCGGATATGAAAAGACTGTAGGACATGGCAGGTTTTCCCGGTACGAACGCCGCTTGGAGACACGGAAGCCGCACTGTACACTAGCGCCCCCGTTTGCCCAACAGGGAGCCCGGTCGGCGGGCCCGCATGACCATGAATGACAACGAGCGTCGTCCCAGCAATTTCATTCGCCAGATCATCGACCGGGATCTCGCCGAAGGCCGTCATGACCGGGTGGTGACCCGGTTCCCGCCCGAGCCCAACGGCTACCTGCATATCGGCCATGCCAAGTCCATCTGCCTGAACTTCGGCATTGCCGAGGACTATGAGGGGGTGTGCACGCTGCGCTTTGATGACACCAATCCGGAGAAGGAATCCCCGGAATACGTGGCGTCCATCAAGCGGGACGTGGCCTGGCTCGGGTACCGGTGGGCCGGTGAACCGCGCTTTGCCTCCGACTATTTCGACAGGCTGTACGAATGTGCCCGGGAGATGATCCGCAAGGGCGTGGCCTACGTGGACAGCCAGAGCCCGGAGCAGATCCGCGAGACCCGCGGCTCCTTTACCGAACCGGGGCGTAACAGTCCGTTCCGGGATCGTTCAGTGGAGGAGAATCTGGAACTGTTCGAAAAGATGCGGGCCGGCGAGTTCGATGAAGGGGAAGCGGTGCTGCGCGCGAAGATCGACATGGCCGCACCCAACCTGAACCTTCGCGACCCGGTGCTTTATCGGATCCGCAAGGTGCACCACCACAACACCGGGGACAAGTGGTGCATCTACCCCATGTACGATTTCACTCACCCGATTTCCGATGCCATCGAGGGTGTCACCCACAGCCTCTGTACCCTGGAGTTCGAGGCCAACCGTCCGCTCTATGACTGGGTGCTGGATCAGCTTGAGGACCTGCCAGCGCGACCCAGGCAGTACGAGTTCGCCCGGCTGAACCTGGGCAACACCATCACCAGCAAGCGCAAGCTCCAGCAGCTGGTGGAGCTCGGCCATGTGGACGGCTGGGACGATCCGCGCATGCCCACCATTTCCGGGTTGCGCCGGCGGGGCTATACGCCGGCGTCGCTGCGTCGTTTCTCGGAGATGGTCGGTGTGTCCCGGGAGAATTCCCTGGTGGATGTGAGCATGCTGGAGTCGGCCATCCGTGACGATCTCAATCGCACGGCCCCGCGCGCCATGTGCGTGCTGCGTCCGCTGAAACTGATCATCGACAACTGGCCGCAAGACCACGAGGAGCAACTGGAAGCACCGGTTCATCCCCAGGACGAGTCTTTGGGCACCCGCCGGGTGGCCATGACCCGCGAGGTCTGGATCGACCGGGAGGACTTCCGCGAGGAGGCCAACAAGAAGTTCAAGCGGCTGGTGCTGGGCAAGGAGGTGCGGCTTCGTTATGGCTACGTGATTCGCGCCGACGAGGTGGTCCGCGACGAGGCCGGCGAGGTGGTGGCGGTGCACTGCACTTATGACCCGGAGACCCTGGGCCGCAACCCCGAGGACCGCAAGGTCAAGGGCGTGATTCACTGGGTCTCGGCCAGGTACGGCGTGTCCTGCCAGGTGCGGCTCTACGACCGCCTGTGTACCGTGGCCCGCCCGGAAGCGGCGGAGGAGGGCGGCAGCTTCCTCGACTACCTCAACCCGGAATCACTGCGGGTGCTCGACGATTGCGTGGTCGAGGAGGGGCTTGCCGGCGCCGAAGCGGAAAGCCGCTACCAGTTCGAGCGCGAGGGCTACTTCTGCGTGGACCGCGACAGCACCGCCGAGCGCCCGGTGTTCAACCTCACCGTGGGGCTGCGCGATACGGCCAAGCCGGAATAAGGCGCCCCTGCGGGGCGCAGCTGCGGGCTGCGGGCTGCGGGCTGCGAGATTGCGCGGCTTCGCCGCGCCTCAATCCTGAATTTTCCTGTCGAGGGTGTCGCAAAAGGGTTTGTGGGAGCGCACCTTGGGGCGCGAAGAACTTGGCACCGTCGCGGAATCCGGGGCCTTCGCGGCCTTGCTGGAGGGTCCCCTCTCCCCGCCGTGGGAGAGGGACAGGGAGAGGGGGAGAGAATTACGGGAAAGCATCAAGCAGTGCGGCTTGCGTAGCCTTCCCCCTCTCCCCAACC
>SLJS01000151.1 GCA_007135015.1 Alcanivorax sp.
CGCGCCGACTCGTAGCCCGCGGCCCGCGGCTCGCAGCTCGCAGCCGCGCCCCGAAGGGGCGCTACCGTTTGCTGCCGGGAAGTTCGTTGCTCCCCAGTGCCTCTTCCAGGCCATCATTTTCCAGAGGGGCGCCCCAGCGGTTGCCGTGTACCAGCTCCTCCAGCGGCAGGCGCGAGCGCCAGCCCTTGCTTTCCAGTTCCGGGCGCGAGGGAAACGCATCCACATAACCCAGGCACACATAGGCCAGCGGATAGACATTCTCCGGAAGGCCCAGTGCCTGCGCGAGTTCGTCCTGGTCCAGGATGCTCACCCAGCCAAGACCGATCCCTTCGGCGCGGGCGGCAAGCCAGAGGTTCTGTACCGCCAGGCAGGTGCTGAACAGATCCGTTTCCATGATGGTGTTGCGCCCGAGCACATTGGGCCCGCCCCGGTCCCGGCTGCAGGTAATGCAGAGATTCACCGGGCTCTCCAGAATGCCCTCGAGCTTCAGCCGCGGATAGACCTGCGCCTGCTCGCCGGAATAGTTCCGGGCCGCCCGTTCGTTCTCCCGCTCGAAGATGGCCTTCACCTGCTGCTTCACCCCGGCGTCATCAATGACAATGAAGTCCCAGGGCTGCATGAAGCCCACCGAAGGCGCGTGGTGCGCGGCGCGAAGCAGATTGGCCAGCACCGCCTCCGGGACCGGGTCCGGCAGGAACTGCGCGCGCACATCCCGGCGCTCGCGAATGGCCCGATACAGACCCTGGCGTTCCGCTTCCGAAAAGCGGTTGTCGCTGGCGTTCATGAGGGACTCCAAGGGTGTCGGAAAGCCGCGATTGTACGCGACAGCCGGTGCCCTGCGCGAAAGCGGGCACCGCTGCGACATCCTGCTATCCTACAGGCTTCGCCGAGCCTCCATGCGTCATCCCGCCGGGCCTTGCGTGACATAAAAGAGGGAGCACACCTTCATGCGCATCAAATCTGTCCTGCTGTGGACCTTGGCCGTTGCACTGGTCGTTGCCGCGGCGCTCTGGTGGTTCCGCCCCTGGAGCCCCCATTCCCCCGCCGCCATGAACGCCCTCTTCCAACCCGACCGGGCCGCCGAGAACTTCCGCAACATGGATCGCATCTTCCCCTACCGGGAGATCGAAGCCCCCGGCACCGTGCATCCGCTGCCGCGCAACGAGGGCAGCCTCCCCGAGAGCTTCGAGCATGACGGAAAGACGGTATCCACCGAAGAGTTCCTGGCGCGCACCCGCACCACCGGCCTGCTGGTGCTGCACAACGGTGAGATCCACACCGAACAATACTGGCAAGGCGCCGGCCGGGACTCGCAACTGACCTCCTGGTCCGTGGCCAAGACCTTCGTTGCCGCGCTGGTGGGCATTGCCCATGAACAGGGCCATATCCATTCCCTGGATGATCCGGTGGACGCTTACATCGATGATTTCGCCGGCACCGCCTGGGCCAGCGTATCCATCCGCGACCTGCTGCGCATGGCAAGCGCCATCGAATTCTCCGAGCGCTACGGCGCGCGCTTCTCGGATATCCAGATGCTTTTCTACCGGGTCTTCCTGCTGGGCTCGCCGGTGGACGCGGCCGTGCGCGATTTCACCCTTGCCGGCGAGCCCGGCGAGGAATTCTTTTACATCAGCCCCAACACCCAGGTGCTTGCCCGCGTGCTGCGCGAGGCCACCGGCGAGCGCCTCACCGAGTACCTGGAGCGCGAGCTCTGGCACCCGCTGGGCATGGAAGGCGACGCCTTCTGGAGCGTGGACAGCCGGGGCACGGAAGTGGCCTTCTGCTGCCTCAATGCCCGCCTGCGCGACTATGCGCGCTTCGGCCAGCTTTATCTTCAGCAGGGCGAATGGAACGGCACGCAGCTTCTTCCCGAAAACTGGGTGCGCGAATCCACCCGCCGCCCGGAACCCTGGCTGGGCCCGAGCTCGGCATTCCCCGAACGCGGCTACGGCTATCATCTCTGGGTTCCGAAAGAAGCAGACGGCGAATACTTCGCCAACGGCATCTGGGGCCAGAGCATCTGGGTGTCGGAACCGCATGACGTGGTCATCGCAAGAACCGCCGCCGACCCACGCTTCATTGAGCACATGGGCGAGATGATCTCCTTCCTGCGGGCGCTTTCCGAGGGGGCGGGCGCCTGAGCAAGCGTGACAGCGACGACGGTCTTTACCAGTACGCCTACAATGACGCCGGCCAGCTTGCCCGCCTCACCGGCCCGGGGGCTGTGCAGCTCGACTACAGCTACGACGGCTTCCTGCCGGTCACGCGCACCTGGTCTGGCGAGATCGCAGGCGAGGTGCGCCAGCACTTTGACGAGAATCTCTGGCTCACCGGCATCGAGGTCAACGGCGAGACCACGGAACTCGACTACAACCCGGACGGCCTGCTTACCCGCGCCGGCGCGCTCACCCTGGACCACGACCCCATCTCGGCTCTGCTCAGCGCCACCGAACTCGGCCCGGTGACCACCGAATATGCCTACAACGTCTTCGGCGAACCCGTCGGCAAGGCTGCCGCCATCGCGGGCATCCCGGCGCTGGCGCTGGACTACCAGCGCGACGCCCTGGGCCGCCTGACGCAGTACGGAGGCCCCCGGTACGAGTACACCGCCAACGGGGAGCTGAAGAGAAAACTCGAAGGTTTCGATGAGACACTGTACAGCTATTCGGGTCTCGCCGCCATTATGTATCTGTTTTGACAAAAAAGGAAATTCAGATACATAATGGCGGCATGTATACAGATACTCAGCTAAGGGAAATCTTTCACTTCCTGTTTCTGGAGCGGCTGCTCAAGATGAGCGACCCGACGCTTTTTGTGCTCAAGGGCGGCGTCAAC
>SLJS01000248.1 GCA_007135015.1 Alcanivorax sp.
CCCTGCAGATCCGCGAGCACCGCGGCACATGCGTCGGCCTGCTCCAAGGCTCCTTCGTCCCCGAACGCCCGAGCGGCCCTCGCCAGGGCCTGCACCGGATAGATCTGGTCCGCGAAGGAGCCGACATGGCCGCGGAGGCCCGCCGCCCGCCGGTCGCCGGCTGCCCGGACGGGGGGGCTGCTCGTCGACCGGCACGTCGCCGATATTGCCCAGTTCCAGATCGCTGTCCTGATTCATAAGCTCCGTTCCGCACCTGGTGAAGCCGGCCAGCTTACCATCAGGATGCTGACAGGCCGAGCAACCTCTGCTCTAATTGCGACGCAGGCAGGGAGGTTCAATGAAGACGATTGTGGTGCTGTTGCTGCTGGCCGGCTGGGCGGGCCCGACGCTCGCTTCGGATCAGCGCATGGATGCCCTGGTTGCCCAGGGTGCCAGCGCCTACGAGCACCGCGATTACCAGGCGGCACTGGAGCATTTCAGTGCCGCGCTGGTTTATGCCGGCGCCCACGGCAGAAGTGCGCTCTACCCCGCCAGCTATCTCTGCGCCATCTGGTATTTCGGTCGCGGCGTAGAGGCCAGTGCGTCGCGCGCCAGATCGGCCTGCTCCCTGGCACAGGGCGACATGCAGCGTTTCCAGCTGGATATTTTCAGGCAGGTGCTGAAGGAAAACAGCAGCAAGGCCGCCGAGGGCGACCCCGTGCAGGTACAGGCCGATGCTGCTGAAGCACTCGACTGGTTTCTTGATTCCACTCGTTAGCAGGCACAGCCGGATGGAGGAGCGGGGTGCGCATTGCGCACCCCGCACGGCCGGGAAGACGAAGTGGCTGTCAGCCGGAAAAATTGCGCGCGACAAACTCCCAGTTCACGATCTCCCAGAAATGCTTCAGGTACTCCGGGCGCGCGTTGCGGTAGTCAATATAGTAGGCGTGCTCCCATACATCCACGGTCAGCAGGGGCGTTCTGCCCTCGTGGGTAACGGGTGTGCCGGCATCATCGGTATTGACGATTTCCAGCCGGTCGCCTTCCTTGACCAGCCAGGTCCAGCCGGAACCGAAATTACCAGCAGCCAGGGCATTGAACTCCCCGCGAAACGCATCGACCGAACCCCAGCGCGCATTGATGGCCTCGGCCAGTTCCCCGGAAGGTTCGCCCCCGCCTTCGGGGCTCATGCCGTGCCAGTAGAAGGTGTGGTTCCAGACCTGGGCGGCCTGGTTGAAGAGCTTTCCGGAGCCCTCCGCCCGGATGATCTCCTCAAGGGATTTGTTCTCGTAATCGGTGCCCTGTATCAGTTCATTGACCTTGTTCACATAGGCCTGATGATGCTTGCCGTAATGATACTCGAGCGTCTCCCTGGAAATGTGTGGCTCCAGTGCATCGAGCTCGTACGGAAGCGCGGGCAATTCAAAAGCCATAAACTCAAACCCCTCTCGTCGGATACTTCGCAGCAAAATCTCGAAACCGGCCACCGCAGCCCGTTGCCGCGCGGCCCATACCCCTTGGTGGGGACACCAAACCGGATTCTCAAGTACAATGCCACCACGATGTGACAGCGCCCGAACCCTGACCGGGCGCTCAAGGCAAGCCCCTCAAGCAGGAGAATTTCATGGCCGACGATAGAGTAGTCATTGTCAACAGCGCGCGAACCGCCATGGGCGGCTTCCAGGGCAGCCTGGCGCCAGTGTCGGCGCCTGAACTGGGCGCGGCCAGCATTGCCGAGGCAACCTCCCGGGCCGGACTGCAGGCGCAGGATATCCAGGAAGTCATCATGGGCTGCGTGCTGCCCGCCGGCATCGGCCAGGGCCCGGCCCGCCAGGCCATGCTCAAGGCGGGGCTGCCCGCCTCCACCGGTGCGACCACCATCAACAAGCTCTGCGGCTCCGGCATGAAGGCGGCCATGTTCGCCCATGACCTGATCCGCGCAGGCAGCAACGACCTGATGATCGCCGGCGGCATGGAATCCATGTCCAACGCGCCCTATCTGCTGGAAAAGGCACGCGCTGGTTATCGCATGGGCCATGGCAAGGTGCTGGACCACATGTTCTTCGATGGCCTGGAAGACGCCGAGACCGGCAAGCTCATGGGTGCCTTCGCCCAGGAAATGGCCGACGAGAAGGGCATTACCCGCGAGGATATGGACAATTTCGCCATCGCCTCGCTGGAGCGTGCGCGCAAGGCCATCGACGAAGGCTGGTTTGCCGACGAGATCGTTCCGGTGACCGTGAAGACCCGCAAGGCGGAGACGGTCGTGGACACGGACGAACAGCCCGGCCAGGCCAGCGTGGAGAAGATCCCGCAACTCAAGCCCGCCTTCGCGAAGGACGGCACCGTCACCGCCGCCAATGCGAGCTCCATTTCCGACGGCGCTTCGGCGCTGGTACTCGCCCGCGAATCCGTGGCCGAGCAGCGCGGCCTTCAGCCCCAGGCACGCATCCTGGGTCATGCCACGAATTCCCGGCATCCCAGCGAGTTCACCATCGCCCCGGTGGGCGCCACCGAAAACCTGATGAAGCAACTCGGCTGGACGGTGGGCGACGTGGATCTCTTCGAGATCAACGAAGCCTTCGCCATGGTGGCCATGATGCCCATGAAGGAACTGGGCATCCCCCACGAGAAACTCAACGTCCACGGCGGCGCCTGCGCCCTGGGCCACCCCATTGGCTCGTCCGGCTCGCGCCTGATCGTCACCCTGATCAACGCACTCCGACGCACAGGAGGAAAACGCGGCATCGCCTCGCTGTGCATTGGCGGCGGCGAAGCCACGGCCGTGGCCATCGAGCTGGTGTAGGCGGCCGCTGCGCGGCCGCCCGCTTCGGGCTTCGGGCTTCGGGCTTCG
>SLJS01000072.1 GCA_007135015.1 Alcanivorax sp.
AGGCCGTTGCACAGAACCCTCTTTCCCTGTCCTCTCCCACAAGGGCAGCATCCTTTCAGACCCCGGACCCGGGACAGGGCGACGCTTCTCTTCTGACCGCCGCCAACCGGCAACCGCCGACTGCGCCCCGCAGGGGCGCTTACGCAAGCCGTTCGAGGTGCACGGGCAGGCCGTCCTTCGGTACCGGAAGGGTGGTGGTGTCCACCGGCATTTCGTAGCCCGGTTTGACGCTCCAGCGGTAGTTGCGCACCACCTGGTGCAGGATGGCCTTGACCTGCAGTTCGGCGAAATGCAGTCCGATGCACTTGTGCGCGCCGCCGCCGAAGGGTACCCAGGCATAGGGATGGACCTTGTCTTCCCGGCGGTGCTCGGCGAAGCGTTCCGGGTCGAAGGTGAACGGATCCTTCCAGTACTCTTCCATGTAATGGGTGAAGTAGGGGGTGACACTGACCATGGTGCCCTTCGGGATCCAGTAGCCTTCGTACTCCACGTCCTTGACGGTCTTGCGCGGAATGGACGGCACCGGCGCGCACATGCGAAGCGCTTCCTTCATCACCAGGCCGATGGTGGGCAGTTTCTCCAGGTCCTCGTAGTCCAGCACTTCCTTGTCCAGCGCCAGACATTCCTCGCGCACCCGTTGTTGCCATTCCGGGTGACGGGCCAGGTAATAGAAGATGTTGGAGAGCGTGATGGTGGTGGTGTCGTGGGCTGCCATCATGAGAAAGATCATGTGGTTGACCACGTCCTCGTCGGTAAAGCGCTCGCCGTCTTCGGTTTCCGCGCGGCAGAGCACGCTGAACATGTCGTTCTCGCCGCTGCGGCGTTTTTCGTCGATCTGCGAACGGAAGAAGTCCTCCAGGATGCGCCGCCCGCGCAGGCCGCGGCTCCAGCGCAGTCCGGGCACGGGAAAACGGACCAGGGCCGTGCCACCGCGCACGGCATCGATGAACGCCTGGTTGATCCGGTTGGCTTCCGGGCCCAGTTCATAACCCATGAACACATCCGTGGCCAGGTCCAGGGTCAGTTGCTTGATAGCGTCGAATACCGAAAACCGACTTCCCGGGCGCCAGGCGGCGATGCCGTTCTCAATGGCGGGCCCCATGCGCTGGATGTATTCACGGAGCACGTCCCGGTTGAAAGCCTGCTGCATGATCTTCCGGTGCCAGCGGTGTTCCTCGAAGTCGAGCAGCATGATGCCGCGGTAGAAGAACTTGCCGATGAAGAAGTCCCAGCCCTGGTTGTTGGAGAACAGCTCGCCCTTGTTGCGGAACACGAACTGGTTCGCGTCGGGTCCGGTCATCTGCACCATGGTGATGCCGAACTGCTTCGACCAGGATACCGGGCCGTACTGGTCGTAACGCTGGCGCAGGAAGGAAACGGGATCGCGCAGCGCATTCAGGGTATGGCCGATCAGCGGCGGGCCGCTGTCGCCGGGTACCGGTTTGAGCCCGCTTCCCGCGGGTACTGCTGTAAGGGGTGTGGCGGTGGCCATGGCCTGGATCTCCCTGTGGCCCGTGACGGGCATGTGTGAACTGGCGGGTTCTATTCTAGGGGCCTGCACGCCTCACACAAGCCCGGATACAGCCGCGGCATGCCTGTTTAGGGTCGAGCAGGATCGCCCCATCAAGGGTGTCCCGACGGAATCATGGCTCCTGCAGGAGTGCTGCGTGCAGCGCGAAGCGCCCTGAATTCCGCCATGGTGCCTCATCCTTCGCTCACCCGGGTGCGCAGGAGCATCAGGAATGCTGATACCAGGCCCACCGGGGCTGCGTGCCCCGGCGCTGCTGTGTATCATTGCGGGATTCCGGTCAAGCCGGCAAACAGCACAGGAGAGCGGGATGCGTCGGGTTGTATTCAACCAGAAAGGGGGCGTGGGCAAGTCCAGTATTGCGGTGAACCTGGCGGCCATGGCGGCAAGCCAGGGTGAAAGAACCCTGGTCGTGGACCTGGATCCGCAGTGCAATGCCAGCCAGTACCTGCTGGGCATGGATGTCTATTCCGGCAAGCAGCCGCCGCAGCCCAATATCGGTTCCTATTTCGCACAGGTGCTCTCGTTCCGGCTGCGCGAAAAGGACCCCCGCGAATATGTGCATGAAACCGGGCTGGAAAACCTGCACCTGCTTCCCTCCGACCCGGAGCTCGGCGAGGTGGAGCACATGCTCGAGAGCAAGCACAAGATCTACAAGCTCCGTTCGCTGGTCAGGGCGCTGGAGAAGGATTACGACAGCATCTATATCGACACGCCGCCAGCCTACAACTTCTATACGCTGTCGGCGCTGATCGCCGCCGAGCGCTGCCTGATTCCCTTTGACTGTGATGCCTTTTCCCGCAAGGCTCTGTACTCCCTGCTCGACAATATCCGCGAGGCCCGGGAGGATCACAACGAAGACCTTGAAGTGGAAGGCATTGTGGTCAACCAGTTCCAGCCCCGGGCGCGACTGCCCTCGGAACTGGTCGACGGCCTGGCCGAGGAGGGCCTGCCGATCCTCAATACGCGTCTTTCGGCCAGCGTGATCATGCGCGAGTCCCACGAGCGGGCACTGCCGCTTGTCAGCATGGCGCCCCGGCACAAGCTTACCGGGCAGTTCAACGAACTCTGGCGGGAGCTTGGCGGCGCGGCGTAGGGACTCGGTGCCTGAGCCAGGAGTCACGGAGGGTGTCGTAAAGCCCTTCGCTGGTATGGAGGGCAAAAAATTGGACTCCCTCCCCCGCGAGGGGGAGGGCCGGGGTGGGGGGCGCGGCGAAGCCGCGCAAGCCCTGCAATACGCCGTTGGCCGCCTGCGGCGGCCTCCCCCTCCATACCGCTGCGCGGCCCGGAGCCTCGCAGAGCTC
>SLJS01000284.1 GCA_007135015.1 Alcanivorax sp.
AAACAGTCCGTTGGCGACATTGGGCCAGATGGCGGCTTCGTCCTCGCGTATGACGTGAGTGATGCGCACCGGTACTTTTTCATATCCCAGGGCACTGAACGCGGCGATGCGATGGTGGCCCTTGCGGGCCTGCCAGCGCCAGCTTCCGTCCGGTCTGACCAATGCAATGGCCTCGATGTCTCCACTGGGGCCGTCATTGCGCAACAGTCCGTGCTCCTGCACGGAGCGCACCAGTGCCTGAAACCGTTCGGCATGTCGTCTTGCCCAGGCTTCCGGCGCCTCGCCCCGCTCGAGACGTTTGCGCTTGTTCTTTCTTCTGCTGCGCTTTCTTCGAAGCTCCTCCGGCGAGCGCGGGTCCCAGGGGCGTACGGCCAGCGCAAAGGGATCCCCCTCAAAGCCCGCCAAACGCGGGGCCTGCTCCCGGTTCAGTCCAAGCGATTTCAGCAGTGAGGGCTCGGAATGGAGAGGGCGGCCTTCCAGCAGAACATCGCTGACTTCGTCAAGGCCGCCGTCCCGAGCGGCAACGCGCGCGGCCTGCACGAACGGGCTGCATCTTGTCGGGTCGTTGAGGGCGAGCCCCGCACCATCACGGCCGTGTGCAAGGAGTGCTTCTACGAGCACCGGGCCGTCATGGTAGCTGAGACTGCGCGGATCATTTCCCTGCTTGCGAACATCCACCGGCGCCGGCCGGATGTCCGTGCCCGCTCTCGCGCTTCCCTCCAGGGGAAGAAAGCGTATCCGGAGTCCGCTCTGGACAAAGACCCGATAACCGAAGAGAGCAAAAAGGCGATCGAACATCCCTGGCTTTCTCCTGTTATTCGCGCGGAGCGTAATCAAAGACATCGGAATGGATCTGCTCGCCGGGCACCCCCGCCGCGCGCAGCGCATCGAACACCGCCCAGGCCATGGCGGGCGAGCCGCCCACATGAAACAGGGGTGCCTCGGGTTCGTCCAGATCTTCGATGACGGCCTGGTGGACGAGCCCGGTACGCGTGGAAGCTTCGTTGCTCTCGGAAAGCACCGGATGGTAATCGACCCGGCCGGTGGCCGCCCAGCGTTCGGCGAGCGCGGACAGATAGAGATCCTCACCGGTGCGCGCGCCCCAGTAAAGCCGGATATCGCGGTCGAATCCCCGGGCCAGCAGTGTCTCGATCATCGCCTTGGCCGGAGCAAAGCCGGTGGAGCCGCACACGAACCACACCGGACGCTGCGGCAGCTCTTCGCCGATGAAACGCTCGCCGCCCGGGCCCCGGATGGTGACCACGGCGTTGTTGCGCAGCTCTTCCATGACTTCCAGCGAGGCCGGGTTTTCGTTGTTGTGCCGGACATGCAGCTCCAGCTCCCGGTTCTCGTCCAGACAGGCGTTGGCGATGGAAAAGGGGCAATCCCCCTGCGCCAGGCGCAGCATCAGGTACTGTCCGGCGTGCCAGCCCAGGGTGGTGCCGGCGGGCAGGCGCAGCCACACGCGGCTTACGTCATGGTTCAGCGGCTCGATGGCACTGATCTGACAGGCCAGTTCCCGTTCGGGGAACCGCCCCGGTGCGATGGTTCCGGTCACATCAATCTCGCAATTGCTCAGCGGACGGGCGGCGCAGTATAGCACTGTGTCGGCGCCATCTCCGCCCGCCTGTACAATGCTTCCCTGTCGCAGACGGACCCTGCCGGCCAGCAGGGCGCCGGCGCAGCGTTCACAGTTGCCGTTGCGGCAGGCAAAGGGGAGCCCGAAGCCCGCCCGCAGGCCAGCTTCCAGTATGGTTTCGCCGGGCCCGGCGCCGTATTCTCCCAGACCCCGGACCCGGATTCGCAGGGTCTCGTCCGCGATGGCGGGACCGCTCAGGCCGACACGGCAAACAGCGCGACAATGCAGACCATGCCCACCGCCCAGACCAGGGAACGGATGCTGGCCCAGTCGGCGATGTAGCAGATCCCGTAGAGCACGCGACTGGCAACGAAAGTCAGCGCCAGCCCGTCAATGGTGCCCTGGCCGGCTTCGCTGATCTGTTGAGCGATGATTACCGCCGCGGCGAAGCCGGGCGTGACCTCGAAGCTGTTCTGCTGGGCCCAGAACGCGCGCTTGCGCGCGCCCTCGAGCTTTTCCAGAAACTCCCTGGGGTTGTGATTCTGCTTCGGGCCGAAATCCCCCCCGGTAAACTTGGCATAGCCGATATACAGATAGGGCAGCACGAGTGCTGCCAGTACGCACCAGTAGGCAATGGTCATGATCTATCCCTCGTTTTCCTGCGTTGCTTGTTGAACCGGCTGCGATGGGGATTGCTCCAGCAGCCTTTCCAGAATGGCGAACCGGTCCTGCCCCCACACCGTTTCCCCGTTGAACCGGAAAGTGGGCACGCCCCAGCTGCCGGCGGCTTCCATGGCCGCACGGTTTTCCTCGGCCCGCGTGCGCCAGCCGTCATCGTCGAGCCAGCGCCGGGCCCGGTGCCACTCCAGACCCGCGTCCCGGCAGAGTCGCTCGAGCCCCCGGTCGCTGGCGGCATCAATGCCGCGACTCCAGATTCCGTGTCCGGCGGCGGCCAGCCAGTTTCGCAGCTTGCCTTCCTTTTCCGCGAAAGGCCACAGTGCCATGCAGCGCTCCACGCCGACGCCGAGGGGATCGCAGACGCGACCAAAGTCCACCTCGTGCAGGGCGGCCTCGCGGGC
The DNA here is from genome assembly GCA_007135015.1 of Alcanivorax sp. Lineage (GTDB taxonomy): Bacteria > Pseudomonadota > Gammaproteobacteria > Pseudomonadales > Alcanivoracaceae > SLJS01. Next base: position 2,659 of record SLJS01000284.1, read on the forward strand.
GGCGTCGCGGAGGATGTACATTCGCTTGGCCGGCGGCACCGCCAGCCCGCGCATGACCATGGGCAGCACCGGCCGGATTTCCAGGTTCAGCCCGTGACGGTCGGCGAGCCTGAAAGTTCTCTCCAGTGCCACCCAGGAATAGGGGCTGCGGAACGAAAAGAAGAATT
>SLJS01000078.1 GCA_007135015.1 Alcanivorax sp.
CTCGCCACTGCGCCGCGAAGCGGCGCCTACCCCAGAATCATGATCCCGTCCATTTCCACTGCGGCGCCCTTCGGAAGGCTGGCCACGCCCAGCGCGGCCCGCGCCGGCCAGGGTTCGCTGAAGTATTCCTTCATCAGCTCATTGACCAGCCCGAAGTGGCTCAGGTCCACCAGATAGATCTGGAGCTTGACGATGCTCTGCAGGCCACCCCCCGCGGCTTCGCACACTGCCGAGAGATTTTCGAAGACACGCCGTACCTGTGCTTCCATGTCTCCTTCCACCAGCTCCATGGTGGCGGGGTCCAGCGGGATCTGGCCGCTGAGCCAGACGGTATCGCCGGCCTTGATGGCCTGGGAATAGGGGCCGATGGCTTCAGGGGCCTGGTCGGTGTGGATTACGGAACGATTTGGCATGATGAATGACTTCCGGTCCTGTCAGGATGTAATACGGCTGATTCGCAGCACATTCTCGAGCTTGCGCAGGCGCTTGATGATACGCGCCAGGTGCACACGGTGCTGCACGGAAATACTGACGTTGAGCGACGTTACCGTGGCGTCTTTTTCTGCCATGGTAATGGTTTCAATGTTCGAGCCCAACTCCGCCAGGGTGGTGGCCAGCGTGGCCAACACCCCCTTCTTGTTGACCATCTCCATGCGCAGCTCGGCGGTAAAGTCCTGCTCCACATCCCGGTCCCAGTACAGCCCGATGCATTTCTCCGGGCTGGAGCGCATCTCGTTGAGAAGGTTCTTGCAGCTGTCGCGGTGTACCACGATGCCGCGGCCGGCACTGAGGTGACCGATAATGGAGTCGCCGGGCAGCGGCAGGCAACAGCGGGCATAGGTGACCAGCAGGCCTTCGGTTCCGCGGATCGCCAGGGGCTTGCGGTCCTCCTCGGGGCCGCGCTCTTCGTCCTTGTTACCCAGCAGTTTGCGCGCCACCAGGGGCGCCAGGCGGTTGCCCAGGCCGATGTCCTCGAGCAGATCATCCAGGGAGCCGTAATGGTTGCTGGCCAGCTCTCCGACCACCCGTTCGATGGGCAGCTCATCCATGCTGGTCTCGTAGGCACTGAGCGCCTTCTGCAGCAGCCGCTCGCCGAGCTGAACGGAGTCCTCGCGACGCTGGTGCTTGAGGAAGTGGCGAACATTGGACCGGGCCTTGCCGGTCACCACGAAATTGAGCCAGGCCGGGTTCGGCGAGGCATTCGCCGAGGTAATCACGCGCACCGTCTGACCGGACTCCAGAGGCCTGGAAAGCGGCACGAGCTTGCCATCCACCCGGGCGGCCACACAGGTGTTGCCCACCTTGGTATGCACCGCATAGGCGAAATCCACCGGGGTGGCGCCCACCGGAAGCTCCTTGATCTCGCCCTCGGGGGTGAAGACGTAGACGTCGTGCGGGAAGAGATCCACCTTCACGTTCTCGATGAATTCCATGGAATCGCCGGCCTTCTGCTGCATCTCCAGCAGGCGCCCCATCCAGGCCTGCGCCCGGGTGGAGGTGGGGCTGCCGTCGCCGTCATCCTCCTTGTAAAGCCAGTGGGCCGCAATGCCGTTGTTGGCCATGGCCTCCATTTCCTCGGTGCGGATCTGGATCTCCAGCGGCACGCCGCTGCGCGCCTTCAGCGTGGTGTGCAGGCTCTGGTATCCATTGGCCTTGGGGATGGCCACATAATCCTTGAAACGCCCCGGAATCGGCGTGAAGTAGTTGTGCACCGCCCCCAGCACCCGGTAGCAGGTGTCCACGCGATCCACGACTATGCGAAAACCGTAGACATCCATGATTTCCTTGAAGGACCTGTTCTTCTCCTTCATCTTCTGGTAGATGCTGTAGAGGTGCTTCTCGCGGCCGATGACGCGCGCCTCGATGCCCTCTTCGGCAAGGCAGTGCTCGATGCTTTCCTTGAGCATGGACAGCACTTCCTTGCGGTGCCCGCGGGCGGACTTGACCGCCTTGGCAATCAGGTTCGCCCGCATGGGATAGAGCGCATTGAAGCCCAGATCCTCGTACTCCACCCGGATGTTGTACATGCCCAGCCGATTGGCGATGGGCGCATAAATATCCATGGTTTCCATGGCTATGCGCTTTCGCTTTTCCCGGGGCATGACATGGAGGGTGCGCATGTTATGCAGCCGGTCGGCAAGCTTGACGAGGATCACCCGGATGTCGCGGGTCATGGCGAGCATCATCTTGCGCAGGTTCTCGGCCTGCTGCTCCGCCCGGGATTCGAACTTGATCTGGGCGATCTTGGACACCCCGTCGACCAGTTCGGCCACTTCCGGACTGAACAGCTCCGCCAACTGCTCCTTGCTGACTCCGGTGTCCTCGATGACGTCATGGAGCATGGCCGCCATCAGGCTTTCGTGGTCCATGTGCATGTCGACAAGAATGTGGGCCACGGCGACCGGGTGGGTGATATAGGGATCACCAGTACGGCGATACTGTCCCTCATGGGCCTGCTCGGCGAACTCGTACGCCTTCACGACCTGGTCGATCTGCTCGTCGTCCAGGTAACTGTGCAGTCTCTTTACGAGGTTGTTGATGGTGGGCAAGAGTCGGCGCCGTAGTCTTTCAGGTGATGCAACAGGTGTACGTTCCAGCCTACGACCGGCAACAGCGCTTGTCTATGACATTACCTCAGGAAGTGCCCGTGAGTGCCTGATTTTCCGGGATCCGGGCCGCCTGCGCGGCCCGGCCGTGCTCACTATTCGCCCAGCGACTCGGTCAGCAGCGCCAGTTCGTCGACTTCGCCGCCGGTGTCGGTCACTTCGGACTCGACGGAATCGCGGGTTACGTACCCTTCGGCGATCTCGCGCAGGGAAAC
>SLJS01000389.1 GCA_007135015.1 Alcanivorax sp.
CCCAGCCGGCTCAGCGCCCGCGCCACTGTCTCGTCCTCCTGGTGCCCTTCGAAGTCGATGAAGAACACATAACTCCAGGTGGCGCTGCGCGAGGGCCGCGACTCGATCCGGGTCAGGCTGATGCCTTCTTCGCGGAACGGCTGGAGTATTGCGTACAGGGCGCCGGGCCGGTCCTTCATGCTGACCAGGATGCTGGTCTTGTCGTGGCCGGAGGGAGGCACGTCCTGGCGCCCCACCACCAGAAAGCGGGTGGTGTTGTCCGGCCGGTCCTCCACATTGCGCTTGATGATCCGCAAGTCATAGAGCTCGGCGGCCACTTCACCGGCGATGGCCGCAGCATTCCATTCGCTCATCAGCCGCTTCGCCGCCTGCGCATTGGAGCTGACCGCCACGCGCTCGGCCATGGGCATCTCCGCGTCCAGCCACTTGCGACACTGTGCCAGGGTCTGCTGGTGGGAATAGATGCGGGTAATCTGGCCTTCCTGCGTGCTGGGGCCCACCATCAGATGATGGTGAATACGCAATTCCACCTCACCGCAGATGCGCAATGACGAATCCATGAAACTGTCCAGGGTGTGATTGATCACGCCCTCGGTGGAATTTTCCACCGGCACCACACCATAGTGCGCGGCGCCGGCTTCCACTTCCCGGAATACCTCGTCGATGGCACCCAGCGGCACCGACTCCACGGCATGGCCGAAATGCTTGAGCGCCGCCTGCTGGGTAAAGGTGCCCTCCGGGCCCAGAAAGGCCACACGGGTGGGCTGCTCCAGAGCCAGACAGGCGGACATGATCTCGCGAAACAGCCGGGTCATGCTTTCGCTGTCCAGCGGCCCCCGGTTGCGCTCGCGGATGCGCCGCAGGATCTGCGCCTCGCGTTCGGGGCGATAGAAGAACGCGGAGTCCTTGCCCTCGCGCTGCTTGACCCGGGCCACCTCGCCGGCCAGCTCCGCACGGCGGTTGATCAGATCCTGGAGGTTCTGGTCCAGGTCATCGATCTGTTTGCGGAGACTTTCAAGATCCGTCTTGTCACCCATTGCGTTGTTCAAAGTCCTTCATGAAATCGATCAGTGCATCAATGGCCTGCTCGGGCACGGCATTGTAGATGCTTGCGCGCATGCCCCCCACGGAACGATGCCCCTTGAGATTGAGCAGGCCGGCTTCCTCGGACTCCTGGAGGAAGGTCTTGTCCAGGCTGTCGTCGGCCAGCACGAAGGGCACGTTCATCCAGCTGCGGCTGTGCGGCTCCACCGGATTGCGGTAGAAGGCGCTGTCGTCGATGTAACCGTAGAGTTTTTCCGCCTTGCGCTGATTGCGCCGGCCCATTTCCTCGAGACCACCCTGTTTCTTCAGCCACTGAAACACCAGCCCGGACAGATACCAGGCGTAGGTCGGCGGCGTGTTGTACATGGAGTCGCTGTCGGCGAAGGTCTGGTAATTCATCATTGCCGGCACTTCCGCTCCCGCCCTGCCGAGCAGGTCCCGGCGCACGATCACCACGGTGACCCCGGCGGGGCCGATGTTCTTCTGCGCGCCCGCATAGATGATGCCGTACTTCGAGACATCCATCGGCCGCGACAGGATGGTGGACGACATGTCGGCCACCAGCGGCTTGTCCACCTCCGGAATGAAGGAAAACTCGAGACCGCCGATGGTCTCGTTGGGCGTGTAATGCACATAGGCGGCATCGGAGGAAAGATTCCATTGTTCCTGCGGCGGAACCGTGGTGAAACCGGTGTCCTCGCTGGAGGCGGCCACGTTCACGTCACAGAAACGTTTCGCTTCCTTGATTGCCTTGCCGGACCATTGCCCGGTATTGATGTAGTCGGCCTTGCCGCTGCCGCCCAGCAGGTTCATCGGCACCATGGCGAACTGCTGGCTGGCACCGCCCTGGGTAAAGAGCACGGCATAGTCGTCGCCGATGCCCAGCAGCTCGCGCAGGTCCTTCTCGGCCTGCTCCGCAATGGCCATGAAGGCCTCGGAACGGTGACTCATCTCCATGACCGAGAGGCCGCGGCCCTGATAGTCGAGCATCTCCTCGCGGGCGTGACGGAGAACTTCCTCCGGCAGTGCCGCCGGTCCGGCACAGAAATTCCAGGCTCTTGTCATCTTCTACTCCTCAATGTTCATGCGGACAGCTTCAGCGGTTACTGCTGCCCGGGTGAATCTCCGGAGTCCGCTGCCCCGGTCCCGTCGTTTTCGCTGTCGGCCGCCTGCGCGCCCTCGTCATCCCCGCTGTCGCCGTCTTCGTCGCTGTCTTCATCGCCGTCAAGCTCGGGAATGCGCGCCAGCCCCACCAGCCGCTCTCCGTCGTCAAGCCGGATCAGGGTGACGCCCTGGGTATTGCGGCCCAGCTGGCTGACTTCATCCACACGGGTACGCACCAGGGTTCCCTGGTTGGAGATCAGCATCAGGTCCTCGCCGCCGGTAACCTGGGTGGCACCCACAAGCTTTCCGTTTCGCTCGTTGACCACCATGGCGATCACGCCCTGACCGCCGCGTCCGCGAAGCGGGTATTCCGAAAGGTCGGTGCGCTTGCCGTAGCCCTTTTCCGAAGCGGTGAGCAGTTGTCCGCCTTCCTCGGGTACGATCAACGCGATCACCTCATCGCCCGGCGCCAGGCGAATGCCGCGCACACCGCGGGCGGTGCGCCCCATGGGCCGCACATCACTCTCGGCAAAACGGACCGCCTTGCCGTTACCGGCGACCAGCACAATGTGTTGCTCGCCATTGGTAGTGGCCACATTGACCAGATGGTTTCCGTCCTGCAGCTCGATGGCGATCAGCCCGGACGGGCGGGGGCGGCTGAACGC
>SLJS01000063.1 GCA_007135015.1 Alcanivorax sp.
AGTTTCAAGGGTATGACGCCGTATTTGCCCATGCGGGCATCCGCTGATTTGCCTGCCGGGTTAGTGCAATGTGCACAAGTCATCATGCCAGCGTTGGCAGACCCTTTCTGGAATGAGGGCGGTGGCTATGCAGCCCGCCAGTGGCTCGAAACGAATAAAAATGTTCAGGCATTACGAAAGCTTGGCGCCTGGAATAACAGAAGTGATCGCATTGCTGCGTTTACCCGCTATTTTCGGGCAGCCGAGCACTCGGCCCAGCTCTCCGGAGTTCAACTGAGCAGGCACGAGCGGGATTTCAAACAAGGCGAGATCAATCTCCTGAGTTGCTCGACCACCATGGAAATGGGGGTGGATATTGGCGGCCTGAGCGGTGTGGTGATGAACAATGTCCCGCCGCATCCTGCCAATTTTCTCCAGCGGGCCGGTCGGGCCGGCCGTCGCGGTGAAACCAGCGCGATCAGTTTCACGCTCTGCAAGGCGACGCCGCATGGTGAAGCAGTATTTCGCAACCCGCTGTGGGCTTTTACCGAAAAGCTTGCGGCCCCGCGCGTGGATTTGCGAAGCATCCCCATTGTTCAGCGGCATATCAATGCACTGGTTCTGGCCACCTTTTTGCTTGAGGTTGAGCCCGAGCGGGTGACAAAGCTGCAAACCGGATGGTTTTTTGAAAGCCCACAGGCTGATCTTGCGGCGCCCGTGGAAAAATTTGTCAGCTGGTGCGGACAGCCCGAGAGTTGGCCAAAACCACTGGCTGACGGCATCAGGTTTGTGCTACGGGGTTCAGCGCTTGAGGGATTGCCCGTAGATGAACTTATGGCTCGGGTCGGTTTAGCGATAAACAGCATCAGACTGCGCTGGGATTGTGAACTCAAGGGGCTGTTGTCCCAACATGAACAGCTCAGAACTGGAGACGGAAAATCCAAGCCCGAGCAGGCGCTTAACATGCGGCTTACCCGCTGGCGGCAAGAGTACCTGCTCAGATATCTGGCATCCGAGGCATTCCTGCCGGGCTATGGGTTCCCTTCTGGCGTGGTGCCTCTTGTGACGACCACTGTTGAAGAACTGAAGCAACAAAGGCGGTCTGAGGATGAAGTGGAAAGCGTGCAACAGCGACGCGCAGGTTTCCCCACGCGCAGCCTGGACATTGCTATCAGGGATTACGCGCCCGGCACGGATACCGTGATCAATGGCAGGGTGTACCGCAGTAGTGGGGTCACACTCAACTGGCACGTGCCCGTGGAGGCCCAGGCTGAGCCTGAAATCCAGGATCTCAGGTGGCTCTGGCAATGCCGCAGATGCCAGGGTAACGGCCTCAAGCTGGCCAGACCCGAGATGTGCCCCGTCTGCGGAAACCGGGATATGAACGAGCTCAAAACCCAGCGCCTGCTTTTGCCTGCTGGATTTGCCGTGGATTTCTACTCCAGTCCGCATAACGATATTTCCACCCCACAATATATTCCGGTGCAGGAGCCGTTGATCTCCATAGAAGGCTCGGACTGGATGATGTTGCCGGCCGCACAGCTCGGGCGCTATAGAACATCCCGCGCCGGGCGGCTTATCCATCGCTCCGCAGGCCTTTTTGGCAAGGGTTATTCACTGTGTCTGCGTTGTGGTCTCGCTGATTCTATGACTGCCAATAACGAGCGACCACACTTACTGCGCGATCATAAACGACTTCAGGGGGGCAACCGGGATGACAAGGAAAAGTTTTGTCCGGGGAACAATGAAAGCTGGGCGATTAAGGACGGAATTTACCTCGGCGCGAGTTATCTGACAGAAGTGTTTGAGTTGCAGTTGCATAATTTGCTAGGCAACCCGATACGTGACCGTGCAACAGCATACACCATGGCTGTTGCCATCCGGCGCGCGTTTTGTGCTCATGTTGGTATTGATGAAAGCGAAGTTGGTGCGTCCGCAGGCGTCGGGACCGACCCGCAAAGCGGGAGTATTTCCTCTGTATATTTGTTTGATAAAGCTAGTGGTGGTGCAGGATATTCCAGTCAGGTGCCTCGCTTGTTGACCAGACTGGTGAGAAAAGTCCGTGACGAGGTGCTGCAATGCCCCAAAGATTGTGATTCAGCTTGTCAGGCCTGCTTGCTGACATACGAAACGCAGCACAATATTAAATACCTTAATCGTCATGCAGTGCTTGAGTTGTTAAGTGACGTTTATCTTCAAGCATTCGATCTAGCAGAGGATCTGAGAGCCTACGGCAAGGACAGCCAGCCAGAGCTGGAGCCGCTCTCACTGGCGCTGGAAAGAGAATGGCAGAATCGCAATTTTGATCAAGCCCGCGTCTATCTCGGAGGTGACCCCGAGCTGTGGGAGCCTCTACAGTGGCGCATACTTGAACACCTCAGACGCTTCCATGATAAGGGTGTCGCCATATCTTTGGTGCTCGAAGAAAATGCATTAAGAAATTTGGCTACCAGTCAACGGGACGAGCTCTTTTTCATTGCGACGGAACTTGATGCCACTTTCAGAAAAAAACCGGATATCGGCTCTTTGTTACCCGGAGTCATGGTACCTGTCATGGAGATTAGTGGCCCGCAGTCGCAGGTGCGATGGGCAACGTCAGCTGAAAATGCGCTAGCTCCCAATGAGAATTGGGGAAGCGGCGATGAAGGCGCAGCTTTTGTGCGTTCAGATTCTGGCACAGGCCCGTTGCCTGATGTCCAAGGTTCGCAGATGTTCGGCGCCGAGCAGTTAAGTTCACAGCCGGAGCCTGATGCGGTTGATTTGGTCATCAGGCGCGAACTTAGCGGCCCAGCACAACTGTTCGGTTCCAAAGCATGGGCAATGATC
>SLJS01000216.1 GCA_007135015.1 Alcanivorax sp.
GAGTGGTTTGGTGCAATATCCGGGTTAGCCGCAAGTAAGTGAGCAGCTGCTTCTTGTGCACGTTACCAGGCCTTTCGACGCACTTGAGCTCGACAATCACTGTTCACGGGCGAGAACGACTTCGTAAACTGTCTCAAGCAATCCCGGGCCGAGTTCACGATGAATACGTACCGCTGCATCGACGACCTGCTTCCCAATCTCATCCTCTGTCATCACATACCATTCCCTTGGCGTGCTTGGCGGCCTGGCGAGAGTCCTTAAAAAACGGCATCCGGAAATAAAGGCGCTCGATTTCGCGCTCTGTACAATAAATAATGTCTTATATCATAGGCTTGGCGTTCATGGCGAACCAAGTCTTGCCCACAGATTCTTCGGACGAACCGAACAGGGAAAAGGGGAAAAGGGAATGCTCATCATTCCGCTGGAAGACCGGCCCGACTGGAAACGCCCGCCCGTACTCTGCGCCCTGCTGGTGCTGGTGAATATCACCGTCTTCCTGTTGACCGAAGCCAACGACCGCCAGGTCGAGGCCGATCTGGACGCAGGGCTGGACGCCGCCATGCTGGCCGAGCACGAGTGGCCATTGCTCCTGGAACACACTCGCGAGCAGGACCGGCGACTGTGGAGCCGGATGCGCGGAGCCTCCGAACACGAACGCGAATTCCTGCTGTGGCGCCATGCCTGGCTGAACCGGGAGTTCGACCGCGTCGTGGCACAACACTGGCAGGCACAGCCGCCGGACCAGGACTGGCGGCAGGCACGCGAATTTCTCGAGGCGCAGCGCGACCGGCTGTCCTGGTATCGCTGGGGGCTCACGCCCGCGGAACCGCGGGCGCTGACTTTTCTGACCGCCCTGTTCGTCCATGGCGACCTGATGCACCTAGTCGGCAACATGGTCTTCCTGCTGCTGCTGGGCATGCCCATGGAAAAACGCTGGGGCCGGCTACCGCTTCTGGGCATGTACCTGCTCGCGGGCCTTGCCGGCGATGCGGCGCACATCGTCGTCTTTCCCGATTCCCATGTTCCCCTGGTGGGTGCCTCGGGAGCCATATCAGGACTGATGGGGATCTATGCGGCGACCTACGGACTGCGCCGGATCGAGTTCTTCTATTCGGTAATCTTCCTTTTCGGAAGCCTTCGCGCCCCCGCGCTCTGGATCCTTCCGGTCTGGTTCGGCTGGGAACTTGTCCAGCATTTCCGGGGCGATGCCGGGGTCGCCTATCTCGCCCATGCCGGCGGCATCGCCGGCGGCTTTGCCCTGGCGCTGGCCCTGCGCCACGGACCGGGCGAGCGAACCATGATCGCCGAGGAGCCGCCGGAGCCGGAGATCGCACCCTCGGCGGTGCCGGCACGGCTCACCCGTCTGGTCGAGCAACTGGAATTCGACAAGGCACTGAAAGCATGCCGCGACCAGCTGGAGGCCGAACCGGACAACGAGCCCCTTTGGCTTTTTCGCATGGAAACAGCCGGCAAGTACCATGACAGGGCGCTGGACGAGACGCTTTCGGACGCACTCAGGGCCCTGCACGGAAAACGCATCGGTGAGCGTCTGGCGACAATCCTCTGGAGTGAATACCGCAGGCTGGGCGGCGATGACCGACGCCTGGCGCCTCCGCTGCGACTGCTGGCCGCCGAGCTGTGCCTGCGCCAGGGCGATGAAGGGGAAGCGGCCCGCATCGTGCAGGAGATCCAGAAGCACAGTGACTGGCGCCATCCCCGCCTGGAGCGGCTACACGAACTGCTTGATGGATGTTAGCCCCTTCGGGGCCGGGGCGAGTGGCGAGCGACGAGTGGCAAGCCGGGTGATTCCTGCACCCACCCGCTTCCCACCAGCCGCCGTAGCCCGGGTGAAGCGAAGCGGAACCCGGGGCCGCGAAGCGGCCGGGGGCGACACCATGGACAGGATCGCCCGCGGGAAAGGCGTTGCAACCGCTCTGGAAGATTTCCCGGATTACTGCCTTCGGCCTTCATCCGGGCTACGGCGCTATCCGGCAGGAGTCTCCGCCGTCGCCACCTGGTCGAGCAACCGCACCACCTGTTGGCCAGGTTCGGTCTCCAGACTGCGCGGTGCCCTGCGCCGCACGAACCCGATCAGCCTGCGCGCGTCACCCGCCCTGTCCAGACCTTCAAGAAATATCCTGGCGAGCAGCACATAGGCTTGGCCCAGTTCCGGATAGTCCGGCGCACGACGGTGCAGGTTCACCAGCAGCCGCGCCGCGTCCCGCCAGTTACCCGCGCTGGCCAGCGCCTCGGCCAGGCGATGGCAGAGCCCCGCATCGGCCGGCAGGTAATCGGGTACCCGGCTGCGGGTTTCCCGCAACACCTCGCCGGCACTGCCGCCGTACCCCTGCTCCACCAACAACCGCATGTAATCGTCCGCATGCCGCACCAGCGCCTGGTCCTTCCCGCTGACCCGCAGGATCCTGTGCAACTGCCGGTGCAGGGTACGCTCACCGGGCAGTGTCTCAAGCGCCTGCTCCAGCGCTCCGCGCGCGTCGCCATGACGTCCTTCCTGACTGTATACATGGCTGAGCCCGAGCGCCCGGCGGCGCTGAAACTCCTGTGGCTCGAGATCCCTTCCACGGTCCATCTCCTCGAGCAGCCCCACTTCACCGGCGCGCTCATGGAGCACATAGCCCATCAGGGCGTAGGTCACCAGTGTGGCCAGCACGGAGACCACATTCACCAGAAACGCGAAGATCGCCAGGTCATGGGCGCCGGGAAAGAGCACGATCATCCACTGCGGCGCCGAGCCCACCGCAAGCAACGCCAGCCAGAGCAGCACATAGCGCAGCCCCAGAATCAGCATCAGGCGAATCCACCCCAGTGGATTGACGGCGGTGCCGAACGAGCCGCTGGAGGCAAGCAGCATGATGATTGCGGGATAGGCCACGGTGGCCAGCACGAGAAACAGGATTCCCGCTACCGGCATGACCCCGATCAGCATGAAGGGGACGGAAAAAAGCACCACAATCAGCAGGATAAGCTTGGCCAGCAGCCCGCCCTGGGAGAGCGCCTCGTTGAGCTGGGGCGGCCGCCAGTCGTCGCGCGAAAGCGCCACCACGATCAGCAGCCCGTAGCAGGTGACCAGCGCATAGAACCAGAGGGCGAGCAGGCCCGCGAACAATCCGGGCAGGGTCTGAAGCCAGCCCGTGACCAGGGCCAGCAACAGTAGCGGTGGCTGCAATGCATAACGCAGAAAGTCACCACCGCGCCGCCAGAACGGCTCGGGCTCGTGGCCCCGGCCCCGGTACTCGAGCGAACTCCGGCAAAGCGGGCAATGCGGCTGGCCCGGCATGAAATTGCTTTCTCCACCCGGAATGCAGGTGGAACAGAAATCCACGCCGCACTCACCGCAGTGCCAGGATGCGCCATGGCGATGGTGGTATCTGCATACAAGCATCCCTGCCTCCGTGATTGTACCGGTTGTTCTCTAACTGTTGTTCTCTGACTGTTGTTCTCTGGTTCATCCCCGGGGCAGTCGTGCTCTCGTCCCCGAAGCATCCCCGAAACCATTCTGCTCGATCAGAAGCAAAAACTGAATGCTGAAGATATCGCACCCGGGCGCCGATCACGAGCATGGCATATTGCCATCACTGCGGAATCTTCAACGGCGTTAGCCCGGATATTGCACCAAATGCCATATAATTCGCGCCGCGGATAGTCGTCGTCGGGCGTGCTCGCGACTGAAACCGTAGCAGGAACTATGGTTGAAGGAGCATGTACGCCTGACGGCGGCCAGACCAGGCGAAGTGCATGGCAAACGTAACGACATCAAACAGGCACCCGCCCGGGAGCCTCTGAACAGCCCGGACCACCCCACTTGCCTTCGGCTTTGCGAGTGGTTTGGTGCAATATCCGGGTTAGCGCGCGGCAACCCGGTGAATGAAATCCGCGGCTTCCTGCACCGCCGTGCGTAAATGCTCCGCCCGGGTATGGCCGCTGGCCCGGCGCGGCTTGAGGTCATGGTCCCCGTCGGGCAGCCAGCGAAGCTGCACCGACTCCGACAGGGCATAGCCTTCCACCTCTTCGCGGGAGCCCAGGGGGTCGCGCTCGCCCTGCCAGATCCGTACCGGCGTGTTCAGACTCTGCAGATGCTCGATGCGGGTACGTTCGGGCCTGCCCGGCGGATGGAAGGGATAGCCGAAGCACACCACCGCGGGCAAAGACCGGGCGGCGGCAACCATTGTGGCCATCCGGCCGCCCATGGACTTGCCCCCGGCCACCACCGGCCACTTTTCCGCGCCCGCCCGGACGAGCACCTCCTCGAAATGTTCCAGCAGTACCGGCTGGCGGTCCGGCGGACGCCGGCGACCGTCCTGTCGGCGCCTGCGCATATAGGGAAACTCGAAACGCACCACCCGCACCCCGGCGCCACCGAACAGCTCTGCCACTTCCTCCATGAAGGCACTGTCCATGGGGGCGCCGGCACCGTGGCCCAGCACAAGCAGCGGCCCGGACTCCGGGCCGTTGTACAGCAGTTCATCGCTCATGATGCGTCCGCTCCGCGTCCATTTCCCTGATCAGTCCCCGCCGAACAGATCCAGCTGCCCATCCCTCCCGCCCGGGCGGAAAAGGTCGGTCCGCAATGCGGGCCGCTCGCCTTCCAGGCCCTGTTTGCGGCAGGCCACCCGGAAACGCCGGGCCAGCAGTTCCGCCCACTGCCCGCGCCCCTTCTGCCGGGCAAACCATTCACTGCGATACGCCTGGCCGCCATGAAGACTGTTGACCACCTGCATCACCCGGGCGGCCCGTTGCGGATAATGCTCGGCCAGCCAGTTCCGCCAGAGACCCTTCAGTTCGTGCGGCAGGCGCAGCACCACATAACCGGCCCCGCTCGCGCCCGCCTGCGCTGCCTGCTCCAGCACGGTCTCCATTTCATGATCGTTGACGAAGGGAATCACCGGCGCGAACAGTACGGTGACCGGAACGCCCGCGTCCGACAACGCCGCGATGGTCCGCAGCCGGGTCCCGCCCGCGCTGGCCCTGGGCTCCAGCCGGGACTTGAGTTCATTATCCAGCGTGGTCACCGACACCGCCACCGAGGCAAGCCCCTGTTCCGCCATGGGGCCGAGCAGGTCCAGATCACGCAGGATCAACTGCCCCTTGGTCACCAGCGACACCGGATGCTGGCGGGCCCAAAGCACTTCCAGCAAACCGCGGGTGATGCGTCGCTCACGCTCGGCGGGCTGGTAGGGGTCGGTGGCCGCGCCGATGACCACCGGTTCGCAGCGGTAGCCGGGAGCGGCCAGCTCGCGTTCCAGTACCTCCGGTGCATTGTGCTTGCAGAAGATCCGGGTTTCGAAATCCAGCCCCGGGGACAGGTCCAGGTAACTGTGGGTGGGCCGGGCAAAACAGTAGATGCAGCCGTGCTCACAGCCACGGTAGGGATTGATGCTGCGGCCGAAGGGGATGTCCGGCGAACGGTTGCGGGTAATCAGGCTCTTGCAGGTTTCGTCATGCAGCCTGGTGCCACTGTCCCGTACCGGCGCGTCATACTCGCTGCGGGTGACCGCGAATCGCCCCGCCGGATTTTCGGCCGAACCACGCCCCTTGATCATGGCCTCTCCCGAATACTGGTTTTATGTACAGTAAATGCCAGCTCCTGCCATGACAACCCCCCGGTCCGCGGCCACCACAGTCGATGCCCTCCCGGATCGATTGCCGGGAGTCCTGTCTCTCGAAATCCCCGCCGCGAGCCTTTACCATTCCCTCCTGATACGAATAATTTCTGAGGGCTCCATGTTACGCACATTCCGTTACCTGAGTGTCATCGAAGGACTTTCGTTGATCGTGCTTCTGTTCATCGCCATGCCGGCCCGCTACCAGTTCGGCATCAGCGGCGTGGTACCCGTGGTGGGCTGGACACACGGCATTCTCTTTCTGCTGTACTTCGCCATGTCGCTGATCGTCAGCCATCAGCGGGAATGGTCGGTACCCTTCTGGCTGCTGGTGCTGCTGGTGGCGGTGGTTCCCTTTGCCTGTTTCTTCCTGGACCGCAAGCTCAGGGCCATGGAAGAAAGCGCCCCTGCGGGCGTAGTGGCGAGTAGCGAGTAGCGAGTAGCGAGATTGCACGGCTTCGCCTTTATAACGCGTTCGCGTCCTTTGTAGTGGCTATCGAAACAGGTTCGTCCGAAGAATCTGTGGGCAAGACTTGGTTCGCCATGAACGCCAAGCCTATGATATAAGACATTATTTATTGTACAGAGCGCGAAATCGAGCGCCTTTATTTCCGGATACCGCTTTTTTAAGGACTCTCGCCAGGCCGCCAAGCACGCCAAGGGAATGGTATGTCATGACAGAGGATGAGATAGGGAAGCAGGTCGTCGATGCGGCGGTACGTATTCATCGTGAACTCGGCCCGGGATTGCTTGAGACAGTTTACGAGGTCGTTCTCGCCCGTGAACTTCGCCGCAGAGGGCTGCGAGTGGAGCGGCAGTTCCCTGTTGCTATCACGTATCAGGGCCTGCGATTTGATGAGGGATTTCGGGCGGACCTCGTTGTTGGCGGCAAAGTGATTGTCGAGCTCAAGGCCGTCAGTCTCGCTCCCCGAAATCATTCCTGTTTTCTTGGCGTGCTTGGCGGGATCAATAATTGATCTTCCCGTTACCCACGAATTCTGCCGAGGAGCCTCGAAACAAAAGGTCTCATGATGCAGGAGCGCTGCTTGCAGGGCGAACGGCCCCGTTTTCCGGCCCGGTGCCGGATTCTTCACGCACCAGGGTGCGTTCCTCAAAGATTCTTTACGAGAACCTTTCGGGCGACGGTTCATCTCTCGCCACTCGCCCCTCGCGGCTCGCCTCTGCGCCCTTCCGGGGGCGCTTCTCCAGACGCCTGCTTTTCTCTGGTAGGCTTCAGGCAGACACATGAAGGAGATACGACATGGCAACCGGGGCGCTGCACATCGGGATACTGACCGGCGACCCTTCCCTGCCCTATGAATACGGAGTAGAAGGGCGTTTTGACGAGCATGACGTGGAAGCGGTGGAGCGGGCGCTGTCCGAAGTGGACGGGCTTGACGGATACCGGGTCACTCACTTCGGCAATCATGCAGAGCTGATTGACCGGCTGCGTCGGGAACCACCGGAGCTTGCGCTGAACTTCTGCGACACCGGCTACCGGAACCTGCTGCGCAACGAGGCCAATGTGCCGGCGCTGCTGGAGCTGCTGGATATTCCCTATACCGGCGCCACGCCGGCCTGCATGGGCATCTGTGCCGACAAGGCGCTGGTCCGGCACATGGCCGCGGCCCAGGGCATCCCGGTGCCGAACGAGAAGTTCGTGGACGTAACCGCCGACCCGCTCACCCTGCCGGATCTCTACCCCGCCATGATCAAGCCCAATGCGGGCTGCGGCAGCATTGGCGTTACCCCCGATTCGGTGGTCCACGACGGTGCCGAGGCGGATGCCTGGATGCGCCGCCTGGCCGCGGAACTGGACGACCCGCGGGTGCTGATCCAGGACTTTCTCACCGGCCCGGAATACACCCTGGGGTTGGTGGGCAACCCGGGACAGGGTTTCACCATCCTGCCGATTCT
The DNA here is from genome assembly GCA_007135015.1 of Alcanivorax sp. GTDB lineage: Bacteria > Pseudomonadota > Gammaproteobacteria > Pseudomonadales > Alcanivoracaceae > SLJS01. Next base: position 7,539 of record SLJS01000216.1, read on the forward strand.
GGAGATCGACTACAGCGGCCTGGACCCGGACCTGCCGCCCATTCTTTCCTACGGCTCCAAGGTGGATCCGGATTCGCCCTACTGGCAGGCGCTGCGTTTCCGGCAGGCGCAGCTGGAGCCGGAAGTGGAAGCGGCCATGGTGCAGTACAGCACCTTCCTGTTCGAACGGCTGGGTTTCCGGGATTACGCGCGCATTGATTTTCGCGCCGGCGCCGACGGCGTGCCGCGCCTGCTCGACGCCAATTTCAATCCCACCTGGAGTCATGACGGCAAGCTGGCCATGATGGCCGAATGGGCCGGATACGGGTACGGGGACCTGTTACGGATGATTCTGGAAACGGCACGTGGACGTTACAGGTTATAGCCCCGAAGGTTGTAATCGGGATTTTCGCACTGCAAGCAGCGCCCCGGCGAGTGGCCTGAGCCCCTTTTACGACAACCTCTGAAGGTTCGTGCCGCCTCTCCCATGCCCCGATTATGCGAGTGATTCAGAGTCTGTAGGGCAGATACACGTCCGGCGCGTCGGGCGGAAAGTCCCGTGTATTGCGTGTTACCAGGATCCTGTCCGACGTTCGGGCCGTCGCACGGATAATCGCGTCCGGGAGTCGCAGCCGGTCGCTCCTGCGTATTGCCACCGCTTCGTCCGCCACCTGTTCGTCGACCGGCAGCACCTCGAAGCGGGCAAGCCAGCCCCGCAACGCTTTATCCTCCCGGGCATCCACCGCACCGGCCATGACTTCCATCCAGGTGATCCGGCTGATCGCGGAAGCTTCTTCCCGCTCCAGTATTTCCCGTGCCGCGGGGATACCGTTGAGAAAGTCGATCAGGATGTTGGTATCAAGAAGCCACTTCACGGTGCTATCGGGACTCCCATTCGGCACGCATGCTGTCTTCATAGGCAAGACCTTCCCTGTCCCGGCCCTCCCAGAGGCCGAAGACCTCATTATCCGGAGGGCTCCTGTGTTCCCGCAGGTAGCCGGCAATGGCCCGACGCACCGCCTCCGCCCGGGAAATCCCCTCCCGGCGGCAAAGCTCGTCCAGCTGTCGGCGATCCGGTTCCGGTAGCTCGATTATGGTGCGCATGACCACTCCGTCATCATTTATCGTCATCATATGGCATCATGATGCTCGACAACAAGTCCGGCGCGGGTATGGCACCGGACCACCCGCATAACCGGAAAGCGGGAGGGTGGAGGTCTTCAGAGACGTCCGGGAGGGTGTCGCAAACCCTTGCAGGAGCGCCCAAAGCATCTGGCACCGTGCCAGATTCCGGGGTATTCGCGCTGCAAGCAGCGCTTCTGCAAGGCCGTAGTCCGGGTGAAGCGCAACCCGGGGCCATGAAGCGGCGAGAGCGACACCGCCCGCGCCCTGGAAAGAATCAGGCGCGGGGTGGCGTGGCAACCGCTGGGGAGGGTTACCCGGATTACGGCCTTCGGCCTTTATCCGGGCTACAGCAAGTGGCGCTTGATGGTGTCGTCCCATTCGCGGTGGCAGATTCGCTCGCCGCCCTCCCAGGCTTCCAGGGTGGCGGTGACGTGGAAGTTTTCCGCGTCACAGGCCACACCGGTGCGGCATTCGATCCGTACCTTCCAGTCTCCCCGCCGAAAGACGGTCTTCTGCTCGATGTCGGCGCGTGCCGAAAGCGGATCCTGCTCGTTGATACGGAAGGTCTTACGCATGGTGTAGCCGATGGTGAGATCGATCTCATCGATGCGCGCCAGGCTGGCACCACCGAAATCGCCGGCGTCGCCAAAGATGGTGTAGACGGTTTCATCGGTGGTCAGATCCAGCTCCACCATGCGCTGGGCATCCGCCGTTTCCAGTGGGGTGTGCGTCGGTTCCGGGCCGCGCTCCGGCAGCGCAAACGCCACCAGCTCACGGTCCTCATCACGGGGCGGTCGTACCGGCAGTTCCAGCGAGCTTGTAACGCCGGTGAAAACGGTAAGTTCCACCGGCTCCGGCGCCGGCCAGGCCATGGGCCAGTAGCAGGTGGACACCGCCACGCGCAGGGTATGGCCCGGCTCGAAGCAGTAGCCGATATCGTTGAGTTGCACCGGAATGCGATAGCGCCTGCCGGGCTCCAGGGGCTCGGGAAACTCGTGGCTGTCGCGGTGGCAGAGATTGAGCAGACCGTAGGTTACCCGCCCGGATGTGCCGTCCGGGGCCACGTCGCACAGACGCACTGCCACCTGGGCCACCGGGCTGTCCACGGACAGCTCCAGGGTCACCACCGGCGCGCCCAGGATCTCGAGCCGCTCCGGCAAGGGGTCTGAATCGAATACCAGGGACTTGCCGTCGTCGGCGCGCTGATCCAGGGGTGCGTCGCCGTCGGCGCCGAAGCCGTAGAAGTCGCCGCCACGCAGGCCGGTGGTCAGCGGCGAGCGGATGCGCACCGCATCCTCCGTGTCGGCCGTTTGCGCAACCGCCCCCACATTCAGATACCAGGAACGGGTATAGATGCGGGGCGAAGGCCACTGCTCCTCGGCGACCCAGCGGCCCGGGCGCTCATCATGGTACGGTGCCGGCTCGATCCAGTCCTCCATCCAGACACGCAGCAGCGGCTCGTCCATGATCCCGTTGTCCTCGCCCTTCAGCCAGTAGTCCCACCAGCGCACCGCCTCCTGGAAGAATCCGATGCGCGGCCCGGGCACCGCGGCATGGGGAAAGGCATGGGGCCAGGGACCGATGAGCGCCTTCTTCGGCGCACGGAGGCCTTCCAGCAGCCGGGGGATGGCATTGACATAGCCGTCCGCCCAGCCCCCCACCGCATAGACAGCACAATGGATGTCATCGTAATTCTCGCAGACGGAGCCCTGTTTCCAGTATTCATCACGGTGGGGATGGCCCATCCAGACGGCGGGGAAAAGCCGGTTGTGTTCCAGACGTTTCATCCATTGATCGCGCCATTGTTCGCCGGCGATTTCCGGGTCCGGAGGGCAGGCATTGAGCGAAAAGAAGGCCGACCCCCAGGTCAGGTTCTCGTTGAGCAGGCAGCCACCCTTGTAATGAGCGTCATCGGCGTAGCGGTCATCCGTCGAACACATGGTAATGATCGCCTTCAGCGCCGGCGGACGCCTTGCGGCCACCTGCAGCGAATTGAAGCCGCTCCAGGACAGACCGATCATGCCCACGTTTCCATCGCACCAGTTCTGCTGCGTGAGCCACTCGATGACATCCACCGCATCGTCCTGCTCCTGGACGAGGTATTCGTCACGCAGTATGCCCTGTGAATCGCCGGTGCCGCGCACATCCAGACGGATGCCTGCATAACCGTGGGCGGCGAAATAATGATGAAGCGGTTCATCACGCAACCGGGTGAAGTCACGCTTGCGGTAGGGCATGTACTCGAGCACCGCCGGAACCGGATTCTCCCCGGCGTCATCGGGCAACCAGATGCGTGCGGCCAGTTGTGCCCCGTCACGGACGGGAATATAGACGTTCTCGATGACGCGCACATTGCGCGACCTGACTACCTTCATGGGTACTCCGGTTAATTCAGGGGCAAGAAAC
>SLJS01000038.1 GCA_007135015.1 Alcanivorax sp.
AATCGGCATAACGCCGCAGGCCCTTGCGGATGGTGTCGTTGAGGCCCTTGCGAATCAGGCCGCCCGCCAGGGGGATGCGCGATTCAAAGACGATGTTGTAGTCGAGGTGGGTGACGCCGTCGTTTTCACTGAACCGCATGGTGCCGAGATGATTCTTCAGCGGCGTCCTGTTGGTGATGCGGTACTCGATCAGTTCGTTTTCCCGGAAGGCGGTAACGGTTTCCTCGATGGCCGGCAGCGGGCCCACATTGAGTTTGCGCACCGAGCCCTCGCCGTTGACGTTCTGCGCGCCGTCACGAATGCGCGTGATCTTCGCGCCGAGAATGGGGCCAAGGTTTTCGTGGTCGCTGAGATCGGCAAAGACCGTCTCGACCGGCGCCGGAATGTCCATGTTGATCTGGATGGTCTGCTTGCCCATGGCGGAGTCCTTGTACAAGTGAATACGGAAACGATGATGCGCGATTGTACGCGCTTGCTACACGACAGGTCCGGGAAACGACGGCTGGATCGGGCCAATCCACATGAGCCGGGCCGGGCCCCGGGCCGCGAGTGCGATCAACTGGCAGGGGGCACTGCAATATCCGGGCCCTGTCTTTCTGTTCGTGGCCAATGGGCAACAGGAAAATCAACCGTCATGGTTTAATCCGCAAAAGAACAACCGAAGCGGTTTAATCATTCCCCCCACCTGTCTCCGGCGAATGCTTGCAGACCACCCCGAACGCCCGGATTGCCTCCAGCCGCTTCGGCCCGATGCCGTCGATGGCGGCCAGTTCCGAGACCTCATTGAACGGACGGCGGGCGATCACCTCGCGGGCCCGCTCTGTGCCCAGGTGTGGGACCTGTTCGAGTTCGTCCAGGGAAGCGGTATTGAGATCAATGGTAACGGCTCCGGGCGCGGCGGCCGCTTCCTGCGGCACCTCTTCCTCCTGGAAGCGGATGCCGGCGAAATCGGCGAAGACTTCCAGCAACTGTTCCTGCAGCCGGGTGCGCGGGCCTTCTTCCAGGCTGAGCTCATCAGCCTGGAGGATCGCCTCGGCCACCTCTTCGCCGGGCAGCACCTGCTGCATCCGGGTGGCGAGGGCGGCCATGATGGCCCGCGGGTCCGTGCCCGGCGCTTCCGGGGCCTGTTCGCGGGTGTCGTGCAGGCGCCGGGCCGCCACCGACATGGCGGTCTTTGCGTCCGCCAGCGGTGGCTGCGTAAGCCCGGCCGCCAGGGCCTCGACGCCCTGTGCCGGCGCCCGCCCACGCCCCCAGCCGCCGAGCACCGGCACCAGGCTTGCCAACAGCGCCTCCCGGTTCCACTCCTCGACGGGCGGCGCCAGTCCGGTCCCGTCCCGGGCCAGTGTCCGCGCCAGCCCCCGGTTGCGCAGGCGCCGCCGCAGCACCCGCAGGGCATAGGGCGTGCCCAGCGCCACCCGGTAGAGCAGCCCGAGCAGGGCGATAATCACCTGAATCAGCCCCAGCACCAGTTGCCCCGCCAGCCGGGCGGCGTGAACCGCAGTCATCAGCAGCATGTAGACCATCTGCAGTTGCGCGGCATTCTTTCCGCGCATCTGCACCCCGGCGATCCTGGCCGACGAGCGGTTGGGATTCGTCCAGTTGAACGCCCCCAGCCGGTTGCGCGTGGAAAGGGACACGCCCGTCTTCGACAGATTCAGCCGGGCAGGCCCGCGCCCGTAGCGACCGCGCAGCACGAAGCGCCCGTTCTGGAACGCCACCTGGGTATTCTTCAGCGGTGTGGCCCCCACCCGGAAACCCCGGCTGGTATTGGCGGTGACATTCACCCCCGCGGCCTTCGCCTGCGCCCGCAGCGCCACGCCGCCGGTGCGGCTGGCCCGCAGGTACTTGCCGCGGTGCTCGATGCGCCGCTGGCGACCGTACTCGTCCTTGTTGCCGAGATTGAGAAAGCGCATGACATTGCCTGTTCGTCGCCCCCGGCGCAGATCGCCGGGTGATGCTGCCGCTCTGTTATTCTGTTTCGTAGTGCCCGATCCGGGCAGGCCCGGATTGCTCCGCGATGCACTCCCGATCAGGTTAGCAGAAATCCGGCCCTGACCCGGATATTGCACCAGACCACTCGCATCACCGAGGGCAGGTGCGATGATAATGGCCTTTAAGAGGCTTTAAGGGACTGGTGGAAAGGAAGCATGAAAGACACCTGGAGGAGATATCATGGCCAGGGTACTTGTTCTGCTGTGCTTGTTTCTTTTGGCGGTTGGCTCAGCGGCGGGCTATCTGGTTCTGGACAGGATGATTGCTGACGGAGAAAGGCAGGTCGCCGAAGGCGAAGTAGAGCTGGAAGAAGGGAAGACCGAACTCGAGGAAGGCCAGGCCAGGCTGGAGGCCGGCAAGAAGGAGCTGTCAGAAGGGAAGGAGCGATACGCGGAAGCTGAAAAAAATCTGGCTCTGGTGTTGGCGGACAAGCTGCTCCAAGGCGGAGAGGGCTTCGAGCAAGGCAGAGAGAAGATTGCCGAAGGGGAGGAGCAGGTTGCCGAAGGCGAGCGCAAGATTGACGCTGGCGAAACCCGCCTTGAGGAAGGCGAGCAGGAGCTGGGCCGCGGGCAGGACAAGTTGAGCCTGGCTAGCCCGGATATTGCACCAAACCACTCGCATAATCGAAAGTAAGTGCGGTGATACCGGCTTTTCAGAGGCTTCCGGCCGGGCAGTTGGTTGAAACGGTTACGTTTGCCATGCACTTCGCTTGGTCTGGCCGCCGTCAGGCGCACGTGCTCCTTCAACCGTAGTCCCTGCTACGGTTTCAGTCGCGAGCACGCCTGACGACGACCATCCGCGGCGCGAA
>SLJS01000345.1 GCA_007135015.1 Alcanivorax sp.
GGACGGGCTCAGCCTTTTCGGCAAGGAGCCGCCGGAACAGGTGCCTGCCGCGGTGGAGGCGATCATCACCGGCCTGGAAGAGGACGAGGGGCTGTTCACACTGAACCTGGACGGGCAGAAGGTGAAAGTCGATCCGGAGGAACTGCTGGATATCGTCTTCGGCACACTTGATGATCTGCGCCTCGGGGGGCGCATCGAGGTGGAAGGGACGCTAGAGATCTTCGAGGACCCGGACGCCCCGGGGGGATACGACACCGTGCTTCACGCCGAAAAGATCCAGTTGCGGGACTCGCTGGTGGACCTGACTGCGCCGCTTACGGGCGGTGCGACCGGGCAGGTGCTGGAAATGCTCGGGGTTGCCATATCCCTTGCTCCGAATCTCGAGGACCCGGACGGGCTGGGCCAGCAGGTTCTTTCCGAGGGACTGGAAGAGGACGTTCAGGCCCGGACGCTCGGTTTCCTGGACTCCGCCGGTGTGCTCCATGCCGAGCTTATCGAGGACGAGGGCCCGCCGAATCCGGACCTGGTCTCGGTGAATGCGCTGATCACGGAGATCGATTCGGACCAGGGCCTGATATTTCTCGGGACTGTGCCCATGGATCCGGAAAGCGCTGACTCGCTTCAGTTGAAAATCGGTGATGATCTCATTGACGTGAAGCTGAGCACCTCCTGTGTACTCTGCCTTGAAAGCGACGACGAGAACGACGAGCTATTGCAGGAGCTTGAGCCCGACATGCGGGGCCGGCTTACGGAGGGCCGGTTCGACGACTCGAGACTCAGCGGCGGGGATCTTCTGTTCCTGGTGGACTGATCCTGGCGCTCACCCAGGGGGTGTTGTAAAAGGGGCCATGGCTTGCGCAGAAGCGCTGCCTGCAGCGCGAAACTCGTGCCTGTACCACCCGTCCCCGATTTCCCCTGCCCGTTTCCAGGGTTCATGCCTGTCACCAACCTCCTTTGTTGGTGCCTGACCCGGACTTCCTGACGACCCGGACGTTGTGATCCGGAACCGAGGTAGTGCCTGTCCCGATTCCCCCAGTCGCGCCACCTTTTGGGTCAGTTCTGGACAGGCACAAAACTGCGCTGAATTTGTGCCTGTCCAGAACTGACCCCCCTGTTTGGTCCATCTGTCCTGAACTTTCCCGCCGCCCGGCACCAGCTCGAACTCTGTGCCTGTCCTGAATCCAGATTGAACCGGGCTCCGGTTTGTGCCTGTCCCGAATTCGTCCCGATCGCTCGAAACATGCCCGAATTCGTGCCTGTCCCGAATCAGCTCGAATCAGGGCTGGAGGAGGGAGTAATGCTTTTTTCTGGCTGTTGTGTCGTCTCATGCCCGGTATTTGCCGAGTCTGATGTTTTTCGTGGCTTCTGTAAGCACCTGTGAAATCGCCTTTTTTTCTTATACCGCTCGTCGGTTTGTGAAAGGGTGATCCTTGATCAGCGCGGAATATGGGAATAATGTCCCAAATATGGATTTGGGAATGCATTCCCAAAATAACCGGGCGGCCGGGATACAGCGCACCCGGGAGAAGAAGAGGACAGAGTCCGATGAAGCGCATCCGCAGCAACAGAACAAACCCCGCGACGCCCCTCAGGCGTTGCCTTTCGGCCGCTCGCTCCCCCCGCGGGCGGCTCTTTTTACAACCAGAGGCGAGTCCGGCGGTGCCGGGTTCGTCGCCGACGCAGTGGCCGCGCCAGGGAAGGGCGGTTCGGTCAGGCCGGGAAACAACAATCACATCGACAGGAGCTCGAATAATGAAAAGCCGAGCAGCATTCCGGAAATCCCTTGCCGCAGCGGTCCTCCTGGGGGCGCTCCCGGGGCTCACTCACGGCGCCATGGGGCACACCTCGATCAATGTCGGGCTCTTCCCCAGTGATGTGGGCTCGGCCCAGGCGTTTTCCGCCTTCGGCGACCAGGCCTCGGCCGTGCTCTACAACCCGGCGTCACTGACCCGTGGTGCGGAAGGGGAACTCAGCGCCGGCCTGTTCTACGTCGAGCCCTCTCTGGAAGTCAGCAGCGACGGCGGTGAAAACGCCCCGGAGCGGGACGGTTCGGTGCTTGATGACGAATCCAGCGAACAGGTGCTGATCGGCATGAAGACCGATCTGTCGAAACTGGTGAAGATGGATCATCCCGTTTATTTCGGCTTTGTGGCCGCCGTGGAGGATTTCGGCGAGGACCTGATGGCCTTCGAGTCCCGGACCGCCGACGAAGGCCAGTTCTTCCAGTATGGCCGCCAGCCGCTGTTTCTGACGCTCGGCGCGGGTACCAATGTCTGGCGCGGGGTGGATGCGGGCCTGGCCGCACAGATCACGCTCCACTCCGATGCCACCATGCGCACCAATGCCACCCTGGGCGGGGAGACCTCCCGGGAACAGATCGAGGTCAGTGCCGAACCGGTGCTCGCTCCCATCCTGGGTGTCAATGTGGCGCTGGGTGAAACCTTCTGTGATACGGACCCCTGCCAATGGGGCTGGATGGATCACCTGGACATCGCGCTGGTCTACCGGGGCTTCAGCAAGTCCAAGACCGATGTGGACGCCAATGCCGTGGTACCCGGCACCGTGCCGGAGCCGGGCCTGCCGCTGGCCATTCGCACCATTGATACCTTCGAGCCGGAAATCATCTCCCTCAGCGGTGACTACCACTGGGGCGACTGGCGCTTCGGGGCAGGTCTGGAATACCAGATCTGGTCCCGGCTTGAAGACGAACTCGGACGCGACGATGTGAAAGAGCCGGCTTCCGAACTGGAGTTCAAGGACACCCTTGTGCCCCGGCTGGGCGTGGAGTACGCCTTCCGCGACGACATTACCCTGCGTTCCGGTATTGCCTGGCAGCCCACGCCACTGAATCCGGACGAAGACATCGTCCGCGATGGCGATGGAAACGCCACGGCCGACTCCCGGAGCACCAACGAACAGATCAACTACCTGGACAGCGACCGGTTCGTGCTGGGCCTGGGCGCCACCATGGATATTGCCGACCCGCCCATTATCGCCCATCCGATCCGGCTGGATTTCGGCTACCAGTACCACTATCTGCGTGACACGGACTATCTGCTTACCGGCGTGAACGAAAACGGTGACCGCTATGCAGAGGAAGTCACCGCCGGCGGCGATGCACATACCGTAACCGGCTCCATTTCGCTCAAGTTCTAGGAGGGCACCATGCGTATTACAAGAAGAGGCCCCGAATCAATACTGCTGCTGGCTGCCCTGCTGGTAACGGGCTGCGGCGGCGACGAACAGACCCTGACATTCCCCGGCCCGGGTGCGGATGTGTTCTTCACCTTTCCCTACGCGGACCAGGAGAATGTCTCCACCCACGCGCCGGTGGTGGTGCGGGTATCCGAGCCGGTGCTGGCCGATGTGGATCTGGATGAAGCGCTTGTGCTGACGCGCGACGGGCAGACCGTGGACGCGTCCGTGGAGCTCGCCGCGGAAAGCGGTGACCGCACCCTGCTGCTGCGTCCGGATGAGCCGCTGGCACCCAATGCCGTTTACCGGGTGGAACTCAACGACCTGGTCACCGAAGCCGGTCCGGTAGAGTTCGCCGAAGGCGACTTCGGGTTTCGTACCCGCGCGCTGGAAATGGGCCCACGCTCGCTGATCACCACGGATGACATGAGTTTCACCATCACCCGGATGATTCCGGATGGTGACGAGCTTCCCATCATGGATTTCTCGTCGCTGCGTTTCGAGTTCACCCAGCCGCTTTATCAGGAAGGCATTCGTTACGGCGACAATGTGCTGCTCGAGGATTCCGGCGGCGAGCTGGTGGACGCCGAGATCGTGATGCAGGGCCGCTTCATGACCGTGGATCCGGTGGACAGGCTTGTCCCGGGGGAAAGCTATAGCGTGACGTTTTCCGGCGGGCTGCCGAACCGTTTCGGTGAAACCCTGGCGGCGGAATACAGCACCGCCTTCGTGCCGAAGAAATCCGGTCCCACCGAAACCATGAACGTGACGGCGCCTCCGGGCGACCGCAAGTCGTTGCTTACAGGGAAGAAAGTCAACCTGGTTCCCGTGATTTCCACGGTGCTGGGTGGGGAAGACGGCTCGCCCCGTTCCCAGCAGGGTGGAACCCTGGGGGCGGAACTGGCTTTCGTTCCGAACTTCCCGGAGGTGACGCCCATGCGGGTGCCCCGCGGGACCCGCCTTGAGGGAGAAGAGCTGGAGATTCTTCTGGGCGGGGAAATTTCCGCGGGAATTGATTCCGGCACGCTTACCGTGGAGCTTGCCTCCGATGCTGTCGGCTTTCTGATGCCGAATCGTCACAGCAGCCGCCCGGACGCACCGCGCGAGCTGCGGATGTTCATGGATCTCAGTGCCTATACGGCGGAGCCGGAGGCACACGCCGGCTTTACCCAGGATGTGCTGCACCTTGAGGTGGTGGGCCAGGCCATCGTCAAGGACGGGGTCCTTCAGGCGGAAGGCATCACGGTAGTGGAAACCGACATCCTGGGTGTCGAGACCTCCCACGGCACCCTGGGCTTCTTCATGGAAGAAGTGGAGGACCAGTTGAATCCTCCGGAACAGGTCCGGAATGATGATCCGCCGGAGGTGCTTTCCTGGATGCCGGGCGAGGAATTCAGCAACCGGCAACGTCCCGGTGTGCCCGTAATCGTGAATTTTACCGAAGCAATGAATCTGTCCTCCTTCGAGGGCAATGTGGAAATCGAGCGGGGCGATGGCAGCACGGTTCCCGTTGATGAATTCACCATGCGCCAGGACGGTGCGGCCCTGGTGATCAATACCGAACTGGAATACGACCAGTCCTATAAGGTGAAATTCCACGACGGTATCACCGACCGCGGTGGAAATCCGTTGGCACCCACCACCCTTGAGTTCGAGATGCCCGAGTTCGGAGATGGGCCCGTGCCTTCGCCCATGGTGCTGACCGCCTATCCGGGGTATCCCTGTGTGACCGCCGGCCGGGACCTGGACGCGGGCCACGTGGGCCAGTGCGCTGGCGGCATGGATGATGACGACTTCCTGCCGTTGCCCACCATGCCGGCGGACCGGGAGATCCGGGTACATTTCTCCCAGATCATGAACCAGGACAGCCTTGCCGAGGGTGCCGGCTTCCGGGTCGAGAAGGTCGACGAGCAGGGCGAGCCGATTGAAACCGTGGAAGGAGATGTGGAGATCCGTGAGCGCGAACTCACCTTCATGCCCCGGAAACCCTGGGAAGAAGGCAGCCTCTATCGTTATGTGCTGGCCTCCAACGGGGACAACCAGTCCAGCCAGTGCAACCCGGATACCATGATCTGCTCAGCGGCCGGTCTGCCGCTGCTGACCGAGCACCTGGCCGCGAATCAGGATCCGGACAATGCACCGGATCTCGATGGCGGCGGCGCCGACATGGAAATCTACTTCCGGGCCAGCGAACCGCTGACCTCCGCCTTCGCGCACCTGGATAACGTGCCCACCGCGGATGTGAACAGCAATTCCCTGCATGATCCGGAAGACGGTAACCCCATTGATGACCCCCAATTCGGGCTGAACAGCATTGAAACCCTGGTCGCGGATACCGGTGGTGCCATTGCGGACGCCCGAATCGGTTGTCCGGTGGATGGTGACGACTGTCCCAGGGAAAAGTTCGCCTACCTGACCGGAGCGCTCAATGTAGAAATCGGCGGGTTTCTGGATCCGGAAGAAGCCGAGGAACAGGCGGTGCTGCCGCTTCCCCAGGACGTGCAGGAGAATGGCGGCATACTGTTCCACATCTACCCGACGATTATCCGCGCGACCAACCTCATTTCCTATGCGGAGACCGATGATCCGTTTACCGAGGCGGACCCGGCGGATACGGGGCCCATGGTCATGCGGGTGCGGTATCAGTGTGACGCGCGGCCCGATGCCAGTGAACCGGATCCGGACAATGCCGAGCCGCTTCCGCAGTGCCAGGAGGGAGAGAATCCTCTGCCGGAGGCCTGGATCGTGGAAGGTGAGGAAGGTCCGGAAGTGATCGCCACTTTCAATACCTATCTGGACGCGCCGGCTCTTGAACCTGTCGTGCGGGATACGCTCCTCGGTATACAGGCTACCGCCGACCACAACGCCTATAGCCAGGGCCTTTCGGCGGCGGCACGGGGCCCAGTGGAGATCATGGAAGACGGCCGGATCGAGATCGGCGGGATCAACGGTGCCGATATCGATGCCGTGTTGGAGATCCAGGCCGCGGAAATTCTCAGCGGCAGCGTCACACTGCGAATTCCCATGGGCGGCATGAATCTCAACTTCCTGTCCGAAGCACCCAGGAGATAACGCCATGAGCAGGCATCCGGAAAAGACAGGAAACGATCATCCCGGAATCCATCAACAGGGGGAAAGGACAATGAGTAATCCGGTTACCAGCCACCGAGGCTTCCTTGCTCCGCTGCTCGGGGTGGTTTTTTCCGCCCTGGCACTGCAGGGCTGCAGCCTGATCTACAAGACCACCGGCGACATCCTGATCCACTACGGCCAGGACGAGATGGTCGCGGACATGATGGCCGATGACGACGTGGCCATGGGCTGTGCCCTGGGCGAGTCCATGACGCCGCTTCTGATGTCGTTCGAGCGTGTGGGCTCCAAGCCCGACAAGCTCGGCGTACTGGTCTATGTGACCGCCAGCACCTGCGCCGAGGAAAAGGCGCTTGAAGAGGAGCTCCGCTATTCGCGGGCGCTCCAGGCGGGCAATGTAAGCGAGGCCCGGGATGCCCGCACCAACCAGAAGCGCTACCACGCCCTGGCGGCGAAAAGGCAGCAGGAATCCTACCGCCGCCTGTCGCAGGTGTACCGGAAGATGGAAGACGACACCTGCCCGCGCCTGCGCAGCGATTTCGACGAGCTGGTATGGATGGTCGGCCTGATCGGTGGTGTCCAGGCGGTGCTCAATGACGGCGCCGCCGACGGCTCCGTGGGCGTTCCCCGGAATGTCCCCGCCCAGGTCGTCCGTGGGACCCGCTGCCTGGACAACGACAAGTGGTGGGGTGTGCCTGAAGGCGTACGTGCCGCGCTGTGGAGCATCCTTCCCGCCCTGGGCCCGGAAGACGTGGATGCCTGGACCATGCTTGAACGGGCCGAACAGACCGGCTTTGACGAGGGAGTCCGGCTCGGCAGCGCGCTCTATGCCCAGGCGGCCTATACCCAGGCCAATGACGAGCGCCTGCGCGAGGCAATCCGGGGCTTTGTGAACTATGACGGCGCTGTCCACCCGGACTACCGGATGCTCGATGCCATTGCCCATCACATGGTTCGCAGCCTGTCGGATCGCCTGTGGACGGAGGAAACCGGCCAGCGAACACCATTCGGAAAGCTGGGCGAGTTCTGGGATGACGAAGACGAAGAGGACGATCTCGATATCGAAGGGCTGCTTTGATATCCGCGGTCGACCCTGATCCATCGACAAGACATGGAGATGACAATGCGTACAAGACTGCTGACACTTATTGCCGCGGCGCTTCCGGTGCTCTGGGCAAGCCCGGCACAGGCCCTTCCCGAGAGGACGCTGTGTGTGTTTGACATCGTCGGATCTTCGGGCGATGTCTACAACATGATGCAGGACTACCGTGCCGCGGCCCGCGAAATGGGCGTCGACCTCACCCTGCGGGCCTTTACCGACGAGAACATTGCCTACGAGGAGCTTACTGGCGGCCAGTGCGATGCGGCGGCGATTACCGGTATTCGCGGGCGCAGGCTCAACAGCTACACCGGCAGCCTGGATTCCGTTGGAGCGGTCCCCGACTATGAAACCCTGCGCACGGTCATGCGGGTACTCGCCAGCGGGAATGAGTCCATCAACCAGCACATGCGCTCCGGTTCCTACGAAGTCATGGGGCTTGCTCCCATGGGCGCGGCCTATCTGTTCGTCAAGGATCAGAGCATCAACAACGTCAATGACCTGGCCGGAAAATCCATTGCGGTAATGGAATATGACAAGGCCCAGGGCCGCATGGCGGCGCAGGTGGGTATGTCGCCGGTCATGTCGGATATCACCAACTTCGCCGGCCGGTTCAACAATCACAGCGTGGATATCTGTTTTGCGCCCGTGGCCGCTTACAGCGCCCTGGAGCTTTATCGCGGACTCACCGAGGACGGTGGTGTCATCGACTACACCCTCGGGCAGCTGACCATGCAGATGATTGCCCGGCATGAGCGCTTCCCCGAGGGCTTCGGACAGAAATCCCGGGAATACTGGTACAACGAACTGTTTGACCGGGCGAAGGCGGTCATCGACAACGCCTACGAAGACGTTCCGGAGCACCGCTGGGTGGACATTCCGGACGCGGACCGGCGCGAGTACAACGAGATGATGCGCGAGGCGCGTATCGGCATGCGCGACGACGGTATCTACAACGCCGAGATGCTTGCCCTGCTTCGCAACATCCGCTGCCGCCGGGATGCCGGCCGCGCGGAATGCAGTGATGACCGGGAGCAGCTCTGAAGCGCGGGCATCAAAACCGAAGTTTCGACCAGGGGCTCCGGAGACCGCCCATGGAAGGCCGGGTTCCTGGTCCAGTATCTCCTGTTGCGCTCACAAGCTGTTGGAGAGTTTCCGTCTTCCATGGAAGGGGATCCGTCCGCCGGCCGAATGGGCCGGCGTGGCGGAGCGGATTGTCGGCATGGGTGCTCATGATGGGCGCGATCCAGTGTGGTGCTGGTGGGAATGGAGCACCCCAGAATTGATTCTGAATAACTTTGGCCACAAAAATTCGTATTGGTAAACTTCCCCGGTTCCGGGATCATGATTCAAAAACAACAGGGAGGCAGCGGGGTTACGGTTTCTGCGGACCGGAGGGCTGGTAACAGGCTCTCACCAGGCGAAAACGGAGGCGGAACCATGCTCAGGTATAACAGAATCCTCTCTGTCCTTGCGGTGCCTTTTCTTGTATTTCCCCTGCACGCCCAGGCGCTTCCCGAGCGCACGGTCTGTGTGTTCGACATCGTGGGTGCGTCCGGCGATGTCTACAATATGATGCAGGACTACCGTGCCGCCGCCCGGGAGTGGGGCGTGGATGTGCAACTCAGGGCCTATACGGATGAACAGATCGCCATGGAAGAGCTCACTGGAGGGCTTTGTGATGCCGCGGCGATTACCGGCGTGCGGGCCCGCCAGATCAACAACTATACCGGCACCCTGGATTCCGCCGGCGCCATCCCCGACTACGATACCCTCGAGACCGTGATGCGGGTGCTCGCCAGCGGAAAGGACGAGATCAACCAGCACCTTCGCGACGAGAATTACGAGGTGATGGGACTTGGCCCCATGGGCGCGGCCTACCTGTTCGTCAAGGACCAGAGCATCGACAACGTCAACGCCCTGGCCGGAAAATCCATTGCCGTGATGGAGTACGACGAGGCCCAGGCGCGGCTGGCCGCCCATGTGGGCATGTCACCGGTGATGTCGGACATTACCAATTTCGCGGGCCGTTTCAATAACCACAGCGTGGATATCTGTTTTGCTCCCGCCGCTGCCTACAGCGCGCTGGAGCTGTATCGCGGCCTCACTGATGAGGGCGGCGTCGTGGACTATCCGCTTGGTCAGCTCACCCTGCAGCTGATCGGACACAAGGACCGGTTCCCGGAAGAGTTTGCGCAGAAGAGCCGGGAGTACTTCTACGAGGAAATGTTCGAGCGCGGCATGCAGGTGGTTAACAACGCCTACGAGGATATTGCCGAGCACCGCTGGATCGACATTCCCGACGAGGACCGCCGCGAATACGACGAAATGATGCGTCAGGCCCGGCTGGACATGCGCGAGGACGGCATCTACAACGGCGAGATGCTGGCGCTGCTGCGCAATATCCGCTGCCGGCTGTATCCGGGCCGTGCCGAATGCGGCGATGACCTGGAGCTGCAGTGAGACCTGGCGATTGTGCCATCGAAGCGTGCGGGAGCGGCATGGAGGGAGCAGGGTTTCCAGCGTTCGGTAATCATGGCAAGAAGCAACTGGCGGGCAAGGCGGAGTGCCTGATCCGCAACCCGCGAACTTTTCAGTCTATATATCTCTCACCGGGGGGCTGTCGGAGAACCCCTCTCCCCTGGTGAAGGTGTTACAAAAGCCCCTCTCCCCTCGTGGGAGAGGGGTTGGGGAGAGGGGGAAGGCTACGGCAGCCGCACTGCTCACTGCTGTCCCGTAGTTCGATCCCCCTCTCCCTGTCCCTCTCCCACGGCGGGGAGAGGGGACCCTCCAGCAAGGCCGCGAAGGCCCGGATTCTGGCATGGTGCCAGGTTCTTCGCGTCCTAATGTGCGCTCCCGCAAACCCTTTTACGACACCCTTGGGGAGAGCAGGGGCAGGCAGAGGAGCTCCGTGGTCGGTTCTCATAGATCAGCGGTCGGAAACCGCAATCCGTTGACCGCCTGCCAACCGAACGGCGCCCTTCATTGTCGGCCGTTCTGGCTTCACAATACGGGCTGTTCCTCCACGGACCCCGGGAGCCGGAATGGGCATGAAACTCCTGAAGCACTTTTCCTCCCCCATTGAGGCCCAGCAGGTCTCGGACATGCTGCGCGAGAAGGGTATTGCCACACAGGTTACCGGTGCCGATGACCTGGGCGGCATTGCCCAGCTGTCTCGCAAACCCGGTCGTTCCAAGCTCTGGGTCATGCTCGAAGAGCAGTTTGATGACGCACAGCGCCTGCTCGAGGACCCGGAGCATCGGGTGGAGCGGCCGTTGGAGCCGGAGCAGATCGAGCTGCTGGACCAGGATATTCACGGTGACCTGAGAGCACGCTTTGTCATCGGCTTCTGTCTGCTTGCGGCCCTTGCCCTGGGCGGGTTTCTTGCGCTGGTGGCCTACGCTGCTTGAGAAGCCGAATGACCCGCGCCCGTCTGGCGGGGCAGGATGGTTGCGCGGCCATGCAAAAGGAAAACGAATGGACGTTTCCGTGCGCCTTGCCACCCTTCCCGGACGCTTTTTGTTACCCGGATTGCTGGCCTTGTGGTTGTCGGTTTTTATGCCATCGGCTATTGCCGGCGAGCAACAGTGGGACAGCATGCGCCAGGCCCTGGACGA
>SLJS01000340.1 GCA_007135015.1 Alcanivorax sp.
AGCAGGTTGATGGCCACCACGGACTTGCCGGTGCCCGGGCCACCCTCGACGATCAGCACCTGCTTGTTGCCGTTCTGCCCAATTTCGGCGACTTCCAGCGCCGCCTCGAAGGCGAGCTTCTGGTCGTCGATCATCAGGAATTCCCGGTTGCCCTCAAGCATGGAGGACATGGCGTTGACCAGTTCCCGGGAGGGGCGGATGCGGCCCTGTTCGATCCGGTAAAGCAGACGATCGCGGTCGCCCTTGCGCACATACTTTCGGATAAAGTCCTGCAGCTGTTCGACATCACGGCGAATGAATACCGGGGCGCGCTCCAGGTGTTGGCGGTAGTGTTCATGCCGCACTCCGGTGTCGTCGCGACAGTTGTGGAGATAGGCGCAGGGCTTCAGGCGAATGCGCTCGTCGCGCACGGTCTGGTTGAAGTCCTCCAGCAGGGCGGCGTAGCTCCAGGCCTGGTAGGAGGGGTGTGTGGTCTCACGCCGGCCGCCGCCCAGGAAGGTTTTCACCACGGCATCACGGCGGGTGGGCTCCACCTCTTCCCATTGCTTGAGCTCGACGATCACGCAGGACTCCCGGTCCCGTTCGTCCCGGCCGGCGATCAGCATGTCGATGCGCTTGGAGGTCTGGGGGATGCGGTATTCCAGGGCGATGCCGGCGTCGGCGGGAATGTCGTCGCCTTCGAGCACGTTCTTCATGTACTGCAACGAGTTGTCGAAGGAGCGCCGCTCGCTGTCCGAAACGCTGCCCTGGCCGCGATTTTCCATGGCCTCGATGATCCGGTCGGCGATGCGGTTGGCGCGCACGTCTTCAATGAAGCCGCGCTTGTCGCTGGAATAGACGAGCATCCGTTTCTCAGAGTTTGTTGTACTTGTCCGCCCGGCCGCGGGCGCGGTCGGCGGGATATTTCTTCTCGTTTTCGTCGATCTTGTCGGCCACGGCCTGCGGCAGGTCCACTCCCAGCTTGTCCGCGAGCATCAGCAAATAGATCTGGATGTCGGCCAGCTCCCGGCGGACCGCCTCGTGCTGCTCCGGCGTGAGCGCGCGGGATTCTTCCTCGGTGAGCCACTGGAACTGCTCGGCGAGCTCTCCCGCCTCGCCGGTAAGTGCCATCACCAGGTTCTTGGGCGAGTGAAACCGGGCCCAGTCCCGCTCGTCAGCAAAGGCCCGCAGCCGCGCCTGCAGTGCTTCGAGGCCGGTCTCGGGTGCTGTCATGGGCGCTCCCCTGGTGGCCGGTGGGGTGGATCGGTTTGGTGATGATCATGCCGGGGCGGGGAGACGATATCAATCCGGAAGGGATTGGGGTTGCATCTTTATCAGGACTTACCCATCACTGCCCGGCAACAGCTTCCTGCTGCTCCAGTCAACGCCCCCTGCGAAACCGGGCCAGTGGCATGCCTGCATACTCAGGCGAGAGCAGAACTTGTTTCCAATACCACCGTTATGTACGCTTGGATGTACACTCAAACGTACGCTCGAAACTGCCATGACCAGAGTACGAACGGATGAAGACATCCGCCCCCTCTCCGAGTTTCGGGCCGGCGTGGCTTCCTTTATCAGGCAGGTTCACGAGACCGGACGGCCCATGATCCTTACGCAGCGCGGCCGGGGTGTGGCAGTGCTCATGGATGTGCGCGAATTCGAAGCCATGCGCGACCGGCTCGAAACGCTGGAGGAAATCCACCGCGCCCAGTCGCAGCTCGAGAAGGGGGAAGGCATCGCACAGGAGGAAGCCAGGAAAAGGGTACTGAAAGGGATTTCGTAATGGCGGTTCACTGGTTTCCGCTGGCCCTGGAGCGGGTCGAGGAGATTGCCGAATACATCGCCGAGGACAACCCGGAAGCCGCTGCGCACTGGGTAAACGAGCTTTTCAATACCGTGGATCGCCTCAATGATTTCCCGATAAGTGGACGTGTGGTGCCGGAGACGAATGTACGGCACGGGAGCCAGTTGCTGTCGGAAGATGCTCTGGAGGATGAAACATGGCCTCTTCCCAGAGCAATACAGCTCCCGCGGGCGAAGCGATGGCGGGATGTACCTTGACACCCGCTGCCCGAAGAGTATTCTGGATTCGCGAATCGCGAATAGAGAACGGGATGATACTCAAACCTCAGGACCTGCTGGTGGTCCTCAAGATGCTAGCCAGGGGGCGGGATAGCGCATGGACTTATAACGGGCTCGCGGTCGAGCTGGGGATGAGTCCATCGGAGGTACACGCGGGTGTAAAGCGCGCCATCCGGGCACGGCTCGCGCGGGCCGATGGCGGCAGCTGTCCGGCCCGGCCGGTGGTCCGACCCGTGGAAGAATTCGTCTTTTACGGCGTGCCGCATGTGTTTATCCCGGACCAGGGTGGCGAGACCCGGGGAATCCCCACGGCCTGGGCCGCCCCGCTGTTACGGGAAAGCCTTGTTGGCGGCAGTGCTCCGCCGCCGGTATGGCCGCACCCCGAGGGTACGTCACGTGGTTATGAGTTTTCGCCGCTGTATCGTGCAGCCCCGGAAGCAGCGCTCCGGGACGAGCGCCTGTACAATCTGCTGACCCTTCTGGATGTGTTCCGGATGGGCCGCGCGCGCGAGGTCAAGATGGCGCGCGAGCTGTTCAGGGATCTGATCAGGGAGTATGACCATGGAAGGCAATCCGAACATTGACCTTCTGGAGAGGGCGGCTGCGCACCTCGAGGACCTGCTCGATGAAGTGGCCTTTGTCGGAGGGTGCTCAATCGGGATGCTGGTCACGGATGAAGCGGCCCCCGAGATTCGCCCCACCACGGACGTCGACATTATTGTCGA
>SLJS01000075.1 GCA_007135015.1 Alcanivorax sp.
CCAGACCCGCGTCCCGGCAGAGTCGCTCGAGCCCCCGGTCGCTGGCGGCATCAATGCCGCGACTCCAGATTCCCCGTCCGGCGGTGGCCAGCCAGTTTCGCAGCTTGCCTTCCTTTTCCGCGAAAGGCCACAGTGCCATGCAGCGCTCCACGCCGGCGCCGAGCGGGTCGCAGACGCGCCCGAAGTCCACCTCGTGCAGGGCGGCCTCGCGGGCGGCATCGCGCAGGATGTACATTCGCTTGGCCGGCGGCACCGCGAGCCCGCGCATGACCATGGGCAGCACCGGCCGGATCTCCAGGTTGAGCCCGTGACGGTCGGCGAGCCTGAAGGTTCTCTCCAGCGCCACCCAGGAATAGGGGCTGCGGAACGAAAAGAAGAACTCCAGGGTGTGCCCGGCCGCCGCCGCAACCGGCGTGCGCGCATGCAGGAACTTGGGCGCGCCGTAATCCATCGGGCGTTGCGCGGGCGCCTGCGGCATCAGCGTTTCCAGTCGTGCGGCCAGGTGATCCAGTCGCTCCACGCTCCAGTACCACTCGCCTTCATAGTGGACGGTGGCGCTGAGATAATGCCCGACATCGAGGAAGCGGTCCCGGCGTGCCTCCAGGGTCAGGCGGGTCCGGTCGGCGGCCTGCATACCGTGCTGGCGGGCGAGTTGCTCCAGCATGGCGTCGTCCCGGCTCCACAGCGCCACGGCCAGCTCATGGAAAAGGGCCAGGAACTCCGGGCTGTGTTCATGGCGCAGCAGTATGCGGGTGGCCCGGAAGGCAGCCTCCGGGTCCGGCGGCGAGGCCTCCGCGGGAAAGGTTAGCCCGTGGTACTCAGCCAGGCGCCGGGCGTCCAGGGGCGCGAACCGGGCGAGCATCTCCGGCTGCGGGTACATCTGCTGATCCATCCACAGCAGCACCTGCGGGTTCATCTCCAGCCGGTAGTGGCGGACGAAATCCCCCAGCACTTGCGCCAGCAGCCAGGACCAGGGGTCGTCCAGCCGGAGATAGCAGTGGATCCGGTGCGGGCGGCGCAGCAGGCGCCGGCGCAGCTCCGCCAGCCGGCGCCTGAGCTCGCGCAGCCCCGGGCTGGTGATGGCCTGGGCCAGCCACGGCATGAGCAAGGCCTTGAGCGTCAAACTGGTTCTCCCATTCCATGTCCCCGGTGCAGTGCCGCAAGGCTGCAGGGAAAAGGCTCTGCCGTCGCCGGCCTGAACGAACCGTTTCCCGGTTTCTTCAGTGCCCGGCTAAAGCGCCTTGCGGAAAACGCGGGAGTTGCGTTGCCAGTTGTACAGTTGCTGGCGCTCGCCGGGAAGCGTACCCACGTCCACCGGCTCGAAGCCCTGCTCCTGGAACCAGTGCGAGGTCTGGGTGGTCAGCACATACAGCTCGCGCATGCCCTGGCTGCGTGCCCGTTTTTCAATATGGGCGAGCAGCTTCTGGCCGCGCCGGGCGCTGCGGTAGTCCGGATGCACCGCCACACAGGCAAGCTCGCCCGCCTCGCCCTGACCCAGCGGGTAGAGCGCGGCACAACCGACCACCATGCCGTCGCGCTCGACGATGCTGAAACGCTTGATTTCGTTCTCGAGTAACTCCCGGGAACGGCGCACTAGAATTCCTGCTTCTTCCAGCGGCTGGATCAGCTCCAGAATGCCGCCCACATCGTCGATCCAGGCATTGCGCAGATCCTCGTAGGCCTCCCGAGTGACCAGGGTGCCGCAGCCGTCGCGGGTGAAAAGTTCCCGCAGCAGGGCACCGTCATCGCGGAAATTCAGCAGGTGGGCCCGGCTCACACCGTTGCTGGCGGCGTGGCAGGCGGCGGTGAGCTTGCGGTCGGTGCCCGGGTCTTCCACCAGGCCCCGGGCGAGAAACTGGCCGGCCTGTTCTGGAGAGATCTCCCGGATCAGTTCGCCCTCGTCATCGTTGACCCCTTGCTGCTCGCCCATGAAGATCACCTTGTCCGCGCGCAGGGCGATGGCCACGGTGGAAGCGACTTCCTCGGAGTTGAGGTTGAACAGCTCGCCGGTGGGCGAACAGCCCACCGGCGAGAGCAGGACAATGGCGCCACTTTCGAGCTGGCGGTTGATGGCCTCGACCTGCACCCGGCGCACTTCGCCGGTGTGCTGGTAGTCGAAGCCGTCGCGAATGCCCAGCGGTTTGGCCACGATGAAGTTGCCGCCCACCACCTGGATGTCCGCATTGTGCATGGGGCTATTGGCCAGCCCCATGGAAAACAGGCCTTCGATGCGCATCCGGCTCGCGCCTACCGCTTCGAGTACGCCGGTCAGCGCTTGGGTATCGGTGATGCGGGTGTGATGCTCGAAAGGTGTGTCAATCTCACGGGCTTCCAGCCGCTCACCAATCTGCGGGCGTGCGCCATGAATCAGCACCAGCCGGATCCCCAGGCTGTTCAACAGTGCCAGGTCATGGACGATATGCTGAAAGCCGGGCTCCTCGACCGCCTTGCCCGAAACCATCACCACGAATGTGCGCCCCCGATGGGCATTGATATAGGGCGATGAATTCCGGAACCAGCTCACGTAATCCCGGTTGTGTTCTTCCATTGTTCACCTGCCTGTCGGGCTCGGGAGTGGTGGAATTATACAGACAACCCCGTGCGGCAGTATGCCATATCTGTCGCAGGCCCTGCGGCCGGCAGGGCGCGCGGACCGGGCGCGGCCATGGCGGTGGCGCTTCCGGCAGGTTACAGTTGACGGGATACGGGGTACAGCTCAGGGAGGTCTCCCTTGTCGGCAAAGCCGGAAACAACCTCTGTCGCGCCCGGCACCCGGGTGGAC
>SLJS01000355.1 GCA_007135015.1 Alcanivorax sp.
AAATTAAACACCGATTCCACACAGGGAGCCAGAGCATGACGGCAACGATTACCAGCGTGACCTTCCCGTCCCGTGGCGGCCAGTGCGCCGGGGATCTCTATCTGCCCGCCGGTGGGCCGGCGCCGGTGGTTATCATGGCCCACGGTATCGGCGCCGAGCGCGCCTTCCGGCTGCATGCCTTCGCGGAACGCTTCACCGACGCCGGACTGGCGGTGCTGGTATTCGACTACCGCAACTTCGGCGACAGCCCCGGCGAACCGCGCTGTCTGGTCTCGCCGAAGCGGCATGTGCACGACTATCTCTCCGCCATCGACTTCGTCCGCCAGGATGAACGGGTCGACGGACGCCGTATCGGACTCTGGGGCACCTCCTTTTCCGGCGGCCATGTACTGGTGGCTGCGGCCCGGGATGGCGGCATTGATGCGGTGGTATCCCAGGTGCCCTTTGTCAGCGGCATCGCCAGCTCTCTGATCTATCCGTTGCGGTATCAGTTGCCCGCCATGGCACTGGCGCTGGCGGACATGGTGCGCAGCAGCCTGGGAGGTGGGCCGGTAACCGTGCCGGTGGTCAA
This sequence comes from Alcanivorax sp., assembly GCA_007135015.1. GTDB lineage: Bacteria > Pseudomonadota > Gammaproteobacteria > Pseudomonadales > Alcanivoracaceae > SLJS01. The sequence goes on from SLJS01000355.1 coordinate 572, forward strand.
GCGCGGGGGCCTGGCGCTGCTGGCAGCTCCGGATTGCCATGACGGCTACATGGCGATGGTGCCGCAGGACAGCGACTGGCCCGGCCGGGTGCCCGCGCGCATTCTGCTGACACTGCCGCTTTATCATCCGGGTCGTTCCGCCGCGGCGGTCAAGGCACCCACCCTGATGGTGGCGGCCCGGGACGATTCGCTGATCCCCGTACGGGCGGTACGCAGGACCGCCGGTCGCCTGCCCCACGCAAGCCTGCGGGAATTGCCCATGGGGCATTTCGACCCCTATGACGGGGAACGCTTCGAGGAAGTGGTGGCCATGGAAACCGCGTTCCTGGTGGACAACCTGAAAGCCGGAGGAGAAGGCTCATGAAACTCGAAAACAAGGTGGTACTGATCACCGGCGCCGGACGCGGTCTGGGTGCCATGCTGGCCGAACAGTTATCCGCACAGGGCGCACGGCTGACCTTGCTCGACCTCGACAGCACCACAGTAGAGAAAGTGGCGGCGGGCCTGCCCGGCGAAACACTGGCGCTGGCCGGCAATGTGGCGCGGCTGGAAGACATGGAAACGGCCGTGGAGAAAACGGTGGAACGGTTCGGGCGACTGGATGTGCTGGTGGCCAACGCCGGTATCACCGCGGCCGGCACGGTCGAGGGCATGGACCCGGAGTGTTTCTGCCGGGTGATCGAGGTGAATCTGATCGGCGTCTGGAACAGCTTCCGCAGCGCCATACCGGCATTGCGCGCAACCCGGGGCTACCTGCTGGGGGTCTGCTCACTGGCGGCGGCCATCCATTCGCCGCTGCAGGCCCACTACACCGCCAGCAAGGCCGGCGTGGAAGCCATCGCCGACTGTGTGCGCCAGGAAGTCGCCGGCGACGGCATCGACGTGGGGCTGATCTATCCCACCTTCGCGGCAACGGACATGATGCAGGAATTCCATTCCGACGCCGCCGGCAAGGCGCTCTGGGGCGGCAATCGTGGCCCCTTCGCCATGGTCACCCCGGAACGCGTGGTGCGGGCCATGCTTTCCGCCATCCGGAACCGGCGCCGCCGTGTGGTGGTCCCCTGGCACATGGGGGCGCTGGTGGCCGCGCCCGGTCTTTTCCATGGGGCGCTGGAGACCATGATCCGCCTCTACGGCGGCCGCCGTGCCGTAACCGACGCGCGCCGCGAGGAAGGGCTCCCGCCCGCCAGCAAAAGGCAGCGGGGATCATGAATGGGCTGCGGGCTTCAACCCGTAGCCCGCGGCTCGCAGCCCGCGGCCCATAATCTGCTATCATCGCGCCGCATCTTGCCAACACGGGGCCGCCATGAAAGCGGGGGATCGCCTGCAACAGGATCTGGAGCGATTTTTCGCGCTGCGCCAGCACAGCGAGGCGGACCCGCTTTTCCTGCGCCGGCTGCACCGGCTCCAGCACTGGCAGGGCGAACGCCTGCAGAGCACCCATGACTATCTGCTCGGCCATCCCGATGCCGAACCCGGTGTACGTTTTCTGCTCGACGAAGTCTACGGCGGCCGCGATTTGCGCCCGGTTGCACAGGAGATCCGGCGCGCGCTACCAAAGGCCCGCCGGCTGCTGCCCGACAGTGTAATGAACACCTCGGCAATTGCTCTGGAGGCGGCCATCCTTACCCAGCATCTCGACGAGGATCTGGTCGAGCGGCTCGGCGACCGCCTCGATAGCCCGCTGGAGGAGTCGGCCTATGTGCAGGCCTACCGGGAACAGGCCGACGACTTTCTTGATGAACGCCACCGACAACTGGAACTCGTGGGCACACTCGGACCGAGCGTGGACCGCTATATCCGCAGCCGCATGATTCAGGGGACCTTCCGGATGGTACGCCGCCCGGCCCATGCGGCCGGATTCGCAAGCCTGTATGATTTCCTCGACCGGGCCTTCCGGGCCATGAAGAGTCTGGACAGTGTGGGCGAGGTGCTGGCCGTCATCGCCACGGACGAACGCCGTATTCTCGAGCGCATCCTCGCCGGCCACCCGACGCCCTTTGCGCAGCCCGCTGGAGCCACTCATGAGTGATGACAGGACCCATTTCGGCTATCAGAAGGTCTCCCCGGAGGAAAAGGCCGACCGCGTGGCCGGCGTGTTCCGGTCCGTGGCCTCGCGCTATGACCTGATGAACGACCTGATGTCCATGGGCATCCACCGGGTCTGGAAACGTTTCACCATCGAGCTGGCCGGGGTACGCCCGGGTCAGCAGGTGCTGGATCTCGCCGGCGGCACCGGCGATCTGGCCATCCGCTTTTCCCGCATTGTCGGCGAACAGGGTCATGTGGTGCTCTCCGACATCAACGAGGCCATGCTTGCCGAAGGCCGCGACCGGCTGATCGACAATGGCTGTGCCCACAACACAGAGGTGGTGCAGGCCGATGCCGAGGCACTGCCCTTTGCCGACAACAGCTTCCACTGCATCACCATCGCCTTCGGCCTGCGTAACGTGACCAGAAAAGAGAAGGCACTGGCTTCCATGCTGCGGGTACTCAAGCCCGGCGGACGGCTGCTGGTGCTGGAGTTCTCCCATCCGGTGAACCAGCCGCTGTCCCGGCTCTATGATCTTTATTCCTTCGCGGTGCTACCGCGCCTGGGCCGTGCCGTGGCCGGCGACGAGGACAGTTACCGTTATCTGGCCGAATCCATCCGCATGCACCCGGACCAGGAAACACTCAAGGCCATGATGGCCGATGCCGGCTTTGAACAGTGCGAATACTTCAACATGACCGGCGGTATCGTGGCCCTGCATCGCGGATTCAAGCTATGAGTCTTCGCGAACAGAGCCGTCAACCGGGACTTTTCGAAACCGCCCTGCTGGCCGCGGTGGAGCGGGCCATCAATACCGCCCTGCGCCATGACCCGGCCAGCCTGGCGCGGTTCGCCAGCCACAGCGGGAAACTGCTGGAAGTGGAACTTACCCTGCCGCCGCTGCGCTGCTACGTGCTGATCGTCGACGATGGTCTGGAGGTCTATCACTCCAGCGACGCCGGGGCCGACACCCGTGTGCGGGGCAGCCCGCTGGATCTGGCCGCGCAATTACTGGGCTGGACCAGTGCCCCGTCCATGATCGGCGGCCCCCTCCAGATCCGCGGGGACCGGGAGCTGTTGCAGGAAATCTCGCAGATTGTGCGCGATCTGGACATCGACTGGGGTGGCGTGCTCGCGCCCTGGCTGGGCGATGAACTGGCCCAGCAGCTCGACTACGGCGCCCGGCAGTTGTTCAGCCAGGCACGCAGCACCTTTCAACGGCTGGGCGACCAGCTTGGCGAATACCTGCGCGAGGAAGGCACGCTCACGCCATCGCGGCGGGAGCTTCGCGAGTTCTGTCACGACGTGGACGAGCTGGTCATGGACACCGACCGGCTGGAAGCACGCATCCGCCGACTGCACAGAGGGAGCCCCGGGCAATGAATCTCGCAATATGGCGCGCGCTGCGGGTGCTGCACGTGGCGGCACGCTACCGGCTGATTTCACTGCTGCCCGCGCATCCGGCCCGCTGGCTGCTGGTGGCGCTGCAGTATCTGATTCCCTCGAGCTGGTTTGGCCCGCGGGGGCTGAACGAGGGCGAGCGTCTGGAGCGGGCCTTTCACGAACTGGGCCCCATTTTCATCAAGTTCGGGCAGTTGCTGTCCACCCGCCGTGACCTGCTGCCGCCGGACTGGACCGAGGCGCTGGCGCGGCTGCAGGACGACGTGCCGGCCTTCCCCGGCCGCCAGGCCCGCGAGATCATCGAGCGGGAGCTGGGCGCTCCGGCCAGCGAACTCTTTCTGCGTTTCGACGCCGAGCCGCTGGCCTCCGCCTCGGTGGCACAGGTGCATGCGGCCACGCTGCACGATGGGACCGAGGTGGTAGTAAAGGTGCTTCGCCCGGGTGTCGAGGACACCGTTTCCCGGGACCTGCGGGTGATGGAAAACGGTGCGCGGTGGCTGGAGCGACTCTGGCGCGACGCACGCTACTTCCATCCGGGACGCGTGGTCGACGAGTACCGCCAGATCATCTTCGGCGAACTGGATCTGCTGGCGGAGGCGCGCAACGCCGACACCATGCGCCGGCACTTCCTGTTCAGCCCGCTGCTCTACATCCCCGCGGTGCACCCCCAGTACGGAACCCGTCGCGTGATGGTCATGGACCGGATGTACGGGATTCCGGTCAACGACATCGAACGGATCCGAGCCGCCGGCATCGAACCGCGCGTGCTGGCCGAACGCGGCGTGGAGATCTTCTTTACCCAGGTATTCCGCTACAACTTCTTCCATGCGGACATGCACCCGGGCAATATCTTCGTCAATCCCGAGCACCCGGACTCGCCCCAGTATATCGGCATCGACACGGCCATCGTCGGCCGGCTCAGCCAGCAGGACCTTCACATTCTCGGGCGCCTGGCCCTGATGGTCATGCGCCAGGATTTTCCGGGAATGGTGGAACTGGTCATTCGCGCCGGCTGGACCACGGTTCCGGTGGATCGCCATGCGCTGGAACGGGAACTGCGTGGAATCGTCGAGCCCATCTTCTCGCTGCCCCTGGACCAGCTTGAGTTCGCACCACTGGTGATGAAACTCTTTGACACCGCTCGCGGATTTCGCATCGAGGCGCCGATACAGTACATTCTGCTGGTCAAGACGCTGATCCATGTGGAGGGGCTCGGGCGCAGCATCTATCCGCAGCTGGATATCTGGCAAACCGCACGCCCCATGCTGGAAGCCTGGATGCTCGAGGAATTCGGCCCCGTGGCGACGATGAAAAAGCTCCAGGCGCGGGCGCCAGAATGGGCGGCGCAGCTTCCGGAGATGCCGGACCTGCTCCGTGATGCCCTGGAGAATCTGCGCAACATGCCCCGCGAACAGCGGGATCTGGAAGCCCGACTGGAAGCATCTCTGACCGGCCACCGCCGCAAGCTCTTCGTGGGGCTCGGCGGCGGCGGCCTGATCGCCGCCGCCGTCGTGCTGCCGCCCGCCCTGGCCGCCGGCAGCGCCGTGGCCGGCGTACTCGCACTGGTCTGGGCAACCCGATAACAGACTGCCGGGGCCGCCCCCGGGGGACCCCGGGGACCGACCGCCGACCCCCGACGACCGGCCACTGCGCCCCTGGCGCCCTACATCTGCTAGACTGCCCCCAATGACGGCGAACCCCGGAAACCGGATTCAATGAGCAACGTACTCGACCGGCTGCATCAGGTACTCGAATCGCGCAAGAGCAGCGCGGCGCAGGACTCCTATGTGGCCAGCCTCTATCAGAAGGGACTCAACCGGATCCTGGAAAAGGTGGGCGAGGAATCGGTGGAGACTATCCTGGCCGCCCGGGATGCCGAAGCCATGGGCGACAACAGCGCCCTGGTATCGGAAACCGCCGATCTCTGGTTCCACTGCATGGTCATGCTTGCCCACATGGGCAGCGGGCCGGACGAAGTGCTGGCGGAACTGGACAAGCGTTTCGGCCTTTCCGGTCTGGACGAAAAGGCTTCACGAACCTCTGGAGAATGACATGATCTCGGGTATCAGTATCTGGCAACTTCTGATTGTACTGGCGATCGTGGTGGTGCTGTTTGGCACCAGGAAACTGCGCAACATGGGCTCGGACCTCGGCGGCGCGATTCGTGGTTTCAAGCAGGCCGTGCGCGAGGGCGAGGAGGAAGACGGCAAGGACAAGGACGGAAAGCTTGAGAGCCGCAGTGACGACGGCACCACTATTGACCAGGAGAGCTCCCCGCAACAGGATACGCCCCGCGAGGCGTCAGGTGAGGCGCCCACCCAGGACGCACCCACACGAGAGAAGGACCGCTCCTGAGCGCGGGCCCGCCGCCCGCGCCCTGCCGGGCTGACCGAATATGCTTGATGTGAGCATCGCCGAACTGGCCATCATATTTCTTATTGCCCTGGTGATCCTGGGGCCCGAGCGCCTGCCCCGCGTGGCGCGCACCCTCGGGCACTGGGCAGGACGCGCCCGTGGGGCGTTCAATCACCTGCGCGATGAACTCGACCGAGAAGCCTTCAACCAGGACATGCAGGAGCGCTTCCGCGGCCAGCTCAAGGAGATGGGACTGGACGAGGAAAGTCTGCGCAAGGAGCAGGAAGAGATCCTTCCGCCGCACAAGGAATCCAGCACCCGGGACAGTGAAGACGGCAGCGACCGGAAACAGGACGGGGAGGACGAAGATTCGGGCGATGAACAGAAAAGGGATGACCGTCCATGAGTGACCAGCAGGGCGCGGACCCGGAAGGTCAGCCGCTGATTGCGCACCTGATCGAGCTGCGCGACCGGATCCTGCGCGCGATGATCGCGGTACTGCTGATTTTCGCGGGCCTGTTCTATTTCTCCCGCGACATCTATACGATCGTCGCGCGACCACTGATGAATGCGCTGCCGGAAGGCACCTCCATGATCGCCACGGAAGTGGCCGCGCCCTTTCTGGTACCGTTCAAGCTGACCCTGTACGTCAGCATTCTGGTGGCCATGCCGGTCATCCTTCACCAGATATGGGCCTTTATCGCACCCGGGCTCTATCGCAATGAAAAACGCCTGGCGATTCCCCTGCTGATCAGCAGCGTACTGCTTTTCTATCTGGGTGCTGCGTTTGCCTATTTCGTGGTCTTTCCGCTGATTTTCACCTTCTTTACCGGCATCGCCCCGGAAGGCGTGGCCATCGCCACCGACATCGGCCGGTACCTGGATTTCGTCATGAAACTTTTCGTGGCATTCGGTCTGGCTTTCGAACTTCCCATCGCGATTGTGCTGATGGTCAGCGCCGGAGTCACCACCATCGAAAGCCTGCGCGAGAAACGGCCCTACATCATCGTGGGCTGCTTCGTTGTGGGCATGCTGCTTACCCCGCCGGACATCCTCTCCCAGACCCTTCTCGCACTGCCCATGTGGGTGCTGTTCGAGCTCGGACTCTTTTTCGCGCGCTGGGTAAAACCCGCCGAGGCCAGCGAGTAGCCCGCGGGAGCGAGCCGGCAGCAAGGTCACCCGGTTGCATTGAGCTTTTTGTAACCACTGCGGGTAATCAGTACAAGGTGGACCGTGGAGCCATAGATCAGGCCTTCACGCCGCAGCCGCTCAATCAACTGTGGATGTTCTTCCGCCGGCAGGTAGAAATAGTCCCGGCCTTCCTCCAGCACCGCCTTGTGGCGCTTGAAAACGCGGAAACTGCTTCCCTTGGGCAGATCATTGAGTTCATCAAGCTGCCGGAAGCTCAGGGTCTCAGTGCCTCTGTGACGGATAAACTGCATCCTCTTTCTCCGCGGCACCGGCCCGGAACCCTATCGCACTGGTATTCAGCATTGTTCTGCTGGTCAGCGGGAACGCCTTTCTGATTGTGCCAGCAGAAGGGACCGGGAATTCCTTCAGTTCGGGCCGCCCTCTGCAGTGCGGGTCTGCTCCCTTTCATATTGCGCGGCCTGACGGCGCTCATACTCCAGGGCGGCGCCGGCCACAGCGCCGCCCTGGCTAGTCTGGATCCAGCGGCGGATCCTGCCCGCGTCCCCTATGGGCGTGCGCCGCCCGAAAGAATCAAGCAGCACCATGGTGACCGGGCGTTCGTCCATGCGGGCCTGCATGACCAGGCAGCGGCCCGCGTCATTGAGATACCCGGACTTGCTGAGCGTAACGTCCCAGTTGCGACGATGCACCAGCAGGTTGGTGTTTCCATAACCGAGCTGATACCGGGGACTGCGGAAGCGGGCGGTAAACCGGCCGGTGGTGGTGTAGTCCTGGATCTCCTCGCGTTTGCCGGCCTCAGCAATGAGTTTCACCAGATCCCGGGCAGTGGAGAGGTTTTCCGAATACAGGCCCGCCGGGTCCGCAAAATGCGTCCTGGTCATCCCGAGCTCCCGGGCCTTGCGGTTCATGTCTGCCACGAACGCATCCATGCCCCCCGGATGATGGCGCGCCAGTACATAGGCGGCGAGATTCTCCGAGGCCATCAGGGTGATCCGCAAGAGGTCAGAGCGTTTCAGTTCGGAACCGATGCGAATGCGGGACCAGGCATTGACCGGCGGCTTTTTCTTCCTCTCGACAATGGTCAGCCATTCATCCAGCGGCTCGCCGGAATCGAGCACCACCAGGGCGGTCATCAGCTTTGTAACGGAAGCAATCGGGACCTGCCGGTCGGCATGCTTGGCGTAGAGTTCCTCGCCGGTCCCGGCATCCACGACGACGGCATGAACCGAGGCGAGCTGAAGCTCGCTGCCATCCGGCTCGTAAGCCGACACCTTCCCCGGGTGCGCAGTCAGGGCCATCAGGGCCAGAAGAAGAGGGAAAAGAAGACGTTCCATCGCTTGAGGTTCTCTGTACGTATCAATGACCGGGGAGTATACCCCACCGTCAGGGCGGCATGACGGAACTGATTCTCCTCCATGCCGCCACCGGGTTCAAATCATGACCGGCGGGCAAAGTTCCCGAGCATCGCACGGGGGGATGGGCTCAGCTGCGCAGTCCGAGCCGTTTCAGGCCATCCTGCCAGGCACTTTTCAATGCGGAGGCCACCTTCTCGATCCAGGTTCTTCGAAGATAACGGCGGTCCGCCACACTTGCCTGATCCAGGCGCCGACGATACTTGTGTTTGACCCAGGCATTCAGGTCAAACTGTCGCGCCACGTTGAAAAGCCAGTGATTGACCGGATGCATTCCGCGCCGGCGCACACAGGCAACGCCGAAATCGAGCAGCCAGGGCTGATTGTCGGGGCCCACCATGATGTTGTCCCGGCGCTTGAGATCGGCATGGGCGATGCCTCGTGCGTGCATGCGCCGGATCAGCCCTAGCAGCCTGCCATAAAAGTCCGCGGGGTTGCTGAGTCTGGCCTCGCGCAGGTTCTCGCCCTCGATATACTCGAGCACCAGGTAACACCGCCCGATCATTCCGTAGGAGCGCGGAATCCCTTCCAGGCCGGCAAGATGTTCATAGGCCCGCGCCTCATGGCGCAGCATGCGGACCGTAATCCAGCGAAAAACCCCCGAGTAGGAGGGAATCTTGATGGCCAGGCGGACGCCATCCTGTTCGTAGAACAGGACCCTGCCCTGATAGCCACTATTGAGATGATGCCCGCCTTTTCGTTCGGCCTCGGGAATCCATTCCAGAAGCCTTGCTTCCAGGTCCGCGGGTAAAGCAGTGCTCATGATGGAGAAACACCCCCCGAAATCCGGGCCCGACACGCCCGGCGGGGCGTGCCGTAATGCATTGCTAGATTACGACCAGATACCAGGCGCAGAAGACCAGATAGACCGCAATCAGTGGCTCACCATTGCCCATCAGGCTCTGGCGGAACGACCAGCGCCCGCCTGCCTGCCCGAGATTGCCCAGGCGGGGAAGCAGCGCGGGTGTCCGGGCCGCCCAGTTATCCCATTGCTCACTGAACTTGCGCTGAAGCTTGAGGTCCTCGTACTGCACCGCGGGGGGATAGTAGAACCAGAGGAAGACCAGCACGAGCGGTATGGCCCACCAGAGCTGGGAGGCAATGGAGAAGCCGGCGAGCAGCAGGATATTGCCTACGTAAAGGGGGTGCCGGACCAGCGCATAGGGCCCGTTGGTGGCCAGCTCCCGGTTCTTTACCACATGACCTGAAGCCCAGAGCCGCACCAGGATCCCGGCCGCCGCAAGGGGCAGGCCCACCCAGTAGAGCACCACCCACCCCGGAGGAGCCATCACGGCGAAAAGCAGTGCAAAGGCCAGAGCGAGCAACTGACGCGAGGGCTCGTGATAACGCATCTCGCGAACAGCCTTCTGGACGGGGTTGCTGGTGGGGGGTAAATGACGAGTACGGTGCGACATCAGACTTTACCTGTCCTGATAGGGTGAATGTCGGGCGGAGAGCCTCGGCCCGCGATCCCCGGAGCCTGCCGGCGGGGAAAATACCGGGTGCATTATCCCTTCGCAGCGAGAAACGGCAAGCCCTTTCCGCCCCCTCAATCCGGGACAGGCACAAACCCGATTCGCGACAGGCACCAATCGCAGGTCCCTTCAGGCGCCGAAACCGGGCAACTCATGCCCAACTCATGCCTGTCACGATTCGGAGTATTTGTGCCTGTCCTGAGTCGCAAGAGGGCCAGGATCGCTAAGGATTGTGCATTTTCGAACCTTTTCGGCCATTTTTGCCGCAAAATCCCGAAATTCTGCGTAATCTCAATGAGGCACGAACTGCGCCAGGCGGGGATTTCCGGGCCGCGGCACCTTGTCACAAAAGGTATGATGATGCAGCACTGGATTGTGCCTGTCGCGAAGACAGTTCCGAAGCAAGAGAGAGAAGGTTGGTCGAGATGCCCGGTTCCGCTCCGCTGATGTCCCTGCACAGCGCCTACACACGGCTGCCGGAAAGGCTTTTTGCCCGGGTGGAGCCCACCCCGGTGAGCGCGCCGGCACT
>SLJS01000066.1 GCA_007135015.1 Alcanivorax sp.
GATGAGCCGGGCCGCGGAGGACCCCCGCCCCGCCACGGAGATTACCCTGGGGGCACTGCCCGACGACTGGGATGGCGGCTCGGTACAGAGCTTCGCTTCCCATGCACTGGTCGAGATGGAAAAGGAAGCCTATTCTGGCGGGGATGTCTTGCTTGTTGACCCGGAAAGCGAGTTCTCGCTGGAGCGGATTACCGATGACGATTCCGCGAGTCGCCCGGTACCCGGTTTCTGAAACTCCGGGCCGGTTCCTTCCGGTCGAAGGGACCGGCCCCAAGCCCATGTATTCCGATATATCACCGGGCCGTCTCATGCTTTCGCGCCATAAGAAACGGTCATTTATGGGCCCTTCTTCTCATTTTGCGCAACAGGCCCTCAACAGTTCTCCGTCCTTCGATAAACTGTGACCTCTGACACGGAGCGCCCGTGCGCGGCTTCGCGTGCAAAGAAGCCATGGCACCACGGGCTCCTCCCTGCGAACAGAACAACCGGGAAGAAGTCGTGACGGTCACAGCAGGTACCCCGCCGGACGCAGCCTCCGCGCTAACGGCTCCGTGGCAACTGGAGGAGGCCGGTGACTCCCTCGTCACCCGGCTGCTGCAGGCATGTGGGCAGCTGCGGGAGTCGCCGCTGGAGGCCGCGCGCACGGCCGAGCAACTGTTCCCCGAGGCTCGCCAGCGCGAGGACCTGGCCCCCTGGCTGGCGCTGGTCACCGCGATCTGCGGCCGCATCGAAACACTGTCGGATTTTCACCCCCTGGACCCCTTCATTGCCTTCTTCGATGAAAGGCGCTCCGCGCTGGATGCGCCCGAGGCCGTGCTGGCGCAGATCGATGTGACGACGTTCGGGGCGCTGGTCTTTCGCCAGCCGGACCATCCGCGAATTGCCGAGCTGGCAGAACGCTCCGAAGCCATTTTCCAGGGTGACCAGATGCCCTCGGCGGATGATTTTGTCCGCCTCAGCGCGGCCAACTACCTGATGATCCACCGCATCTGGTGCGGCGACCTGACCGGCGCGGATGCGCTTCACCGGCGCATGGCGGCACTGCGCGAGAGCGCCGGGGATGTCTACAGCCGGCTGCTTTGTCATTCCATGAGCAGCATGATCCTGCGCCTGTATCTGCGCTATGACCAGTGTGCCCGGGAGATCGAGCAGGGCCTGGCGCTGGCCCGGCAAACGGGTTTTCACGCCTGGGATTCGCAGTTCCACATGCAGGGCGCCATGCTCGCGCTGACCCTGGAGAACACGGAGGAAGCCCGGCGCTGGCTGGAGCCCATGGGGGAGCTGGCGCCGCCGGAACACAGCATGGACCGGGCCGGATACCACTACTGTCTGGGCTGGCTGCACTCGCTGGAGGAAGACCTGCCGCTGGCCATCCGCCACGCCGAAGAATCGGTGCAGCTGGCGCAGCGCTCCGGTGGTGTCTTCCCCCAGGCCGTTACCCATGTAGGGCTCGGGCAGCTCTATCTGGAACAGCGCCGCATCAGCGCCGGGCTCTATCACTTCGTCCGGGCCCGCCGGGTGGGCCGACGCATGCAGTCCTCCCGGCCGGTGCAGTTCATTCGCGGGCTGCTTGATGCGCATCTGGCCTTTCGCATGGGCATGCACCGTCGCGGATGCAGGGCGCTGCAACAGGCCCTGGCGATCGGCCGTGAGGAGTATTATCTGAACTTCCCCTGGTGGCGGGGACAACTGGTGGCCGGACTCTGTGTGAAGGCGCTGGAAGAGGATATCGAGACGGAGTATGTGCGCACCCTGATCCGCACCCGCAGGTTGCGCCTGCCCGACCATACACATCCCCCGGCGAACTGGTACTGGCCCCTTGAGGTGCAGGTGCTGGGTGTGCGCAGCGTGCTGCTCGACGGGGCAGATCCGGGACTGAGCCGCCAGCTGTTCAATCTGCTGCTGATGCTGGCCTGTCTGGGCGACCAGGAGGGCTGGGTCAGCCGCGAGCGGCTGATCGACAGCCTCTGGCCGGACAGCGAGGGAGACCAGGGCCAGCGGGCGCTCGATACCTCCATCCACAGGTTGCGCAAGCAGCTGGGCAGCGAACGGCTGATCGGCAGCCGCCCGGGACGGGTGCGCCTGGATCTGGGCCTCTGCCGGGTGGATTACCGGGAACTTCTGGCATGCCTGGACAAGGAGCAGCCGGATGTCCGTGACATCGGCTTCATGCTCGAGGTCATGGACTGTCTGAACAAGGGGCACGCCAACCCCTGGTTGCCGCCCGTGGATACGCTGCAGCACCGGATCGCTGCCCGGATACTGTCTCTCGCCCGGGGTCCGTTCCGCGGGCACGAACAGGTCCCGCAGTGGCTGGAAACCCTGGCCGGACACCTGCCCGCCAGTGAGCATGTATGGCAGGGGCTTATTCGGCATCACCTTGAACAGGGCATGCACAGCGACGCGCTGGAAACCTGGGAGCGCTGCTGCAGGGCACTTGACCAGCACCGGGGCGTGGAGCCTTCACCGGCCACCCGGGCGCTGCTGCGCGAGATCCCCGGCCGGCGGGTTGTGTAGGAAAGAAGCTGTCAGGGGTCGGCGGTCGGTCTTGCGCGGCCTAGCCCGGATATTGCACCAAACCACTCGCATAATCGAAAGTAAGTGCGGTGATACCGGCTTTTCAGAGGCTTCCGGCCGGGCAGTTGTTTGAGACGGTTACGTTTGCCATGCACTTCGCCTGGTCTGGCCGCCATCAGGCGCATGTGCTCCTTCAACCGTAGTCCCTGCTACGGTTTCAGTCGCGAGCACGCCTGACGACGCC
>SLJS01000262.1 GCA_007135015.1 Alcanivorax sp.
AAAGGCGCTCGATTTCGCGCTCTGTACAATAAATAATGTCTTAGATCATAGGCTTGGCGTTCATGGCGAACCAGGTCTTGCCCTCAGATTCTTCGGACGAACCTTACTTTTTACGAAGCTGCCGAAGAAACCTTGTAGATACAAGAAGCGGGCCTTGGGCTGCGAAGGCCCCGGATTTCGGCACCGTGCCAGATTCTTCGCGCCCCAAGGTGCGCTCCCACAAACCCGTTTGCGACAGCCTTCAAAGGAAGGGGGGGCCTTTCTTTAGATCAAGATGCTGGATCCCGGGAAGGACGTTCCCTCTTCTGACCACCGAGCACTGATCACCGGCCACTGCACCCCGAAGGGGTGCTAAACCTTCACCAGCACCCTGCCGCGCACCTGGCCGTCCAGGATGCGCCGGAACCAGGGCTGCAGGTGCTCGAGAGAGACTTCCTCGGCGAGAAAGGGCTCCAGATGCTCCGGGCACCAGGCATAGGCAAGTCTTTCCCAGAGATGACGCCGCCGTTCCATGGGCTGCTCAACGCTATCTACACCCAGCAGGCGCACATTGCGCAGGATGAAGGGAAAGACGGTCATTTCCAGTTTCGGTGAAGCGGCCAGCCCGCAGCAGGCTGCCGCGCCGCCATAGTCCAGGGACTTGAGCACGGTGGCCAGCGGCTCGCCGCCGACGGTGTCCACTGCACCCGCCCATCGCGGGCGCAGCATGGGCTTGCCGCTGTCGGCAAGCTCCCCGCGGGAAAGCACTTCCGATGCCCCGATCTCCCGCAGCCAGTCATGGGCATCGTCCTTGCCGGTGACGGCTTCCACCCGGAACCCCTCCCGGGCAAGAATCGATACCGCCAGCGAGCCCACACCACCGGTGGCGCCGGTAACGACGACACTACCCTGCTCCGGGCGCAGGCCCGCATTGAGCAGGTCCTCGACACAGAGTGCGGCTGTGAATCCCGCGGTCCCCAGAAGCATGGCTTCACGGGCGGATAACCTGCCGGGCATCGGCAGGATCCAGGAAACCGGAACCCGGATGTACTCGCCAAAGCCGCCGGGTGTATTCATTCCCAGGTCATGGCCGGTCACCAGCACCGGGTCGCCGGCGCGAAACCGACCGCTATCGTCGCTGACCACCTCCCCGGCAGCGTCGATGCCAGGCGTATGGGGGTAGTTGCGGGTAACTCCGGGGTTGCCGGTGGCGGACAGTGCGTCCTTGTAGTTGAGCGAGGAATACTGCACCCGAACCAGCACCGTGTTCTCCGGAAGACTGTCCTGACGGCACTCCTGCAGTGCCGTCAGGTACTCTTCCCCCTGCTTGCGCGTGACCAGGGCGAGATAGGATTCGCTCATCGGAGTACTCCTTGTTCTCAGGGTAGCGTCGGGGCAGTTACATGGCTGACAGGCTGTTGAAGGACAGCCTGTCAGAACGAGTCCGGGCAGCGCCAGGCCTGGTTCGCGCCGCAGGCAGCGCTGCTACTGCCAGAAGCGGTGGGCGCCGCGGTGGAACCAGTTTTCCAGGACGCGCTCCAGGGTGCCTTCCACGGACAGCCCCAGTCGCTCGGCCAGCCTGGGACGGGTCTGCCAGGATACTTCGTAGACTTCGGCGTCCTCACAACATCCTCCAAGATATTCGTCACTGGTCATCAGATCATCCACCAGTCCGAGCTCCCGCGCGCGGGTACCAAACCAGTGTTCGCCGGTGGCCACCCGGTCCATATCCATATTGCGCCGGTTGTCGCGGACGAATTCCTTGAACAGGCCGTGGGTATCCTCGATCTCCTCCTGGAACTTCTGACGGTCCTTGTCGGTGTTCTCACCGAACAGCGTCAGCGTCCGCTTGTACTCGCCGGCGGTGATCAGTTCCACGTCCACGTCGTGACGCTTGAGCAGACGATGGAAGTTGGGTATCTGGGCCACCACGCCGATGGAACCCACGACCGCAAAGGGCGCGGCCACGATGCGATCACCGATGCAGGCCATCATGTAGCCTCCACTGGCCGCCACCTTGTCCACACAGATCGTCAGGCGGTGGCCCTGGTCGCGGATCCTGCGCAGCTGGGAAGCCGCCAGCCCGTAGCCGTGTACCAGTCCGCCCGGGCTCTCCAGCCGCACGACGATCTCGTCGTCCTTTTCGGCGACCCGCAGTACCGCACTGACTTCCCTGCGCAGATGATCCACGGCGCTGGCGCGCAGGTCCCCTTCGAAATCCAGCACGAACACCCGGGGTCGGGGCGCCGGGATGGCCGAAGCCTTCTTTCCGGCTTTCGCCCTGGCCTTTTCCTCCTTCTTGCGCTCCTTGCGGGCCGCCTTGCGCTGCCAGGCCGGCAGTATTGCCTGACGGATGCCATCGCGAAGATCCTTCAGCTCCCGGTTCAGGTGTCGCACGCGGATCTCGCCCTGGTCCTCCGGGTGCTGGCGCTGCCGGCCCGCATTGACAATACCGGCGATGACAAAGAGCACCGCGATCACCAGCGTGGCGACCTTGGCCAGAAACATGCCGTATTCAACAAGAAACTCGCTCACTGAAGACTCCCGTGCAATTCGCAAACGCTCATGATATCGGTGTTCGTGCCAGATGGAAGGGGACTTGCCGGATTCAGTGGGCTACCGAGCGTATTCCCCCGGTTCAGTCCCAGCGTGCCAGGGCGTCTTCGGCAATGCCGTTGAGTGGCCGCCCGACCAGCCCGGCGGGAGTCATCGCCACCTCGAAGATGGCGCCATCCGCCATGGGCAGGAACCGGACACTGCTGCGACCGGCCGCCAGCATCATCCCGCGGCCGCCGTAGGAGCGTTGCCAGATATCCATGCCGATGCCCGGCTCATGAAGACGGTGTGCTACAGGCTCGCGAGAGCGCTCGTCTTCCAGGGAAAGGTAGCGCCCGCGAAGTTCCTCCAGCTGGAACCCGGGCCGCGAGCCCAGCAGCGCGAAGAAACCGCGCCATTGAAGGATCCTGACATCCATGTGCCAGAGATCTCCCTTGAGCGGGTAGTCCCGGGTACTGCCGTCGCGATAGCCCAGGGTGGCGATATACTCCTGCGGCCCGGTTTCACGGAAACTCAATGTCGCCAGCGGCTTGCCCGGCGAAAGCTCCTCGTACTGGTACAGGTTGACCGCCAGAAAGCCCAGATAGGCCGCCATGGCCACCAGCAGCATTCCCGCCGAACCCGTGAGCCACTGGGCAAACCACTGCCGGCTCATCAGCACCCAGCCGCCCACTCCCAGCAGGACCAGTCCGATCGCGATTATGACCAGGGGCACCCACTCAAAGCTCATCCCCTTGCTCCCCTCTAGCGGATATCCCCGCAGGATATCACCCAGTTATCAATCAGCTCCCGGGCAATACTGCCCCCTGGCGGCACGGGGGGCAAATCCCGGTAATGCCACCAGTGCGCCTCCACGATTTCCTCACCGTCCACCCGGATGTCCCCGGCCGCATGTTCGGCGGTGAAACCGAGCATCAGGGCATGGGGGAAGGGCCAGGACTGGCTGCCATGATAACGCAGGTCCCGCACCCGTACGCCGGTTTCCTCGTACACCTCCCGCTCCACCGCCTGCTCCGCCGTCTCCCCGGGTTCCATGAAGCCGGCCAGGCAACTGAACATGCCGCCGGGGAAACGCGCCGCACGTGCCAGCAGCGCGTATTCACCGGAGGTGACCAGCATGATCACGCAGGGCGTAATTCTCGGATACTGGGTATATCCGCAGGCCGGACAGATCATGGCCCGGTCGCTGTCGGCCGCCTCCGCGGCGGCTCCGCAGCGCGAACAGAACTGATGATTGCGATACCAGCTGATCAACTGGCTGGCGCGTCCGGCCATGGTAAATGTGATCTCATCCAGGCGGCCGAGAAGACGGCGCAGGTCTTCCAGGTAGAAGCCGGGCGGCACCTGTTCCTCGTGCTCCAGCGCCACCGCATAGCAGTGGCAGTCGGCCATGCGCCCGGCATAAAGCCGGGGCTGGTCCTCCAGCCCGATAAGGCGCGGGGTGGGCAGCCGCGGAAACCATGGCTGCTCCGGCTGCGAGGACACCATCACCCGGCCGCGATAGCAGACGAACCAGAGCGCATCCCCCTCTAGCGGGTCCGGCGCCGGCAATGAAAAGTCGATGTCAGGAAAACCCACGGCCGGCTCCGGTCTACAGCGGATTGGCCCGGACTACCGGGAAACCCAGCTCTTCCATGCTGAACTCGGCCACTTCCAGCACCGCGTCGCCTATGGGCTTGTGCTCTTCCATGCTCTCGAGATAGTAGTCCACGCTGCTGACGGCGTCGGCCAGGGTTTCCATCCGTTCATGGTCGGGCGGCTCCGCCTCGGAGGAAAGCAGCACCTGCTCAATGTATTCGCGGCAGGCATCCATCACCGACTTGGCGCGGTCCAGCCCGAGAAAGGTGAGACCACCGGATACGCCGGCAAGCACCGAAGGCAGGTTGCCCACGTGCATCCGGTCAAAATTGTTTTCCATGTAGGAACTCAGCGATCGCTTGGTCAGCGACAGTCCGGCGCGGCATTCGCCCACCACGGTGATGCGCGCCTCGTCGAGCTGGTACAGCGAAATGCTTTCGTTGTGTTCCTGGCGGTGGAGGTCGTCGTCCGGAGCGAAACGGCGCTCCAGGCCGGCCAGGGTGTTTTCCACCTTGAGCAGCTCGTCCACGAGTTCGCGGAACTCGTCACCCTCCATGTCGATTTCCCCGGCCTTCCAGTTGCGCACCTGCAGCGCGCGTTCCTTGATACGCTGCGCCTCGCGGTGCTCGCCCACCATCACCAGGGTATTGGCAATACGGGTAATGGCATCGGCGACTTCCGTGTACTCGGCGTCTTCCACGCCCTGAGAGACCATGTCCAGGGTATGCTTGATGCTGTTGAGCTCTTCCTTGAGGGCATCGGCCACGGTGCGCAGTACCGAACCGCTGCCACCGCTCATCAGCGCCAGCTCGTCCTGCAGGATCCGGTCGGTCAGCCCCCGGCGCAGCTCGAACACCTGCTTGACCTCGCCAATGACGCCACGTGCCGTGTCGCTCAGCGAAATCACATAGATGCTCTCCTTGAGCAGCAGCAGCGGCGGCTCGGTCTTCAGCGCTTCCCTGCCCTCGTAGACGAGCCGCTTGATCTGGCGGTCATACTGGGCGAGCAGGGACTTGCGGGCGGCATTCAGGGCCATGCCGTCATGCAGCATGGCTTCCAGCGCCCCCCGGGCGACCCACCAGAGACGGCTCATCGGACAGGGGCCGCACAGACGGTCGATGCGGGCAAGCGCCCGGCTCATGATCTTGAGGTTGGTGCCCTGATGCTCTCCGCGGAGTACGCCGAGCAGACCCACCTGGTACATGTGCCGCAGGCGCCTGCAGAGCCGGGGCATGTCCTCGGCGGAACCGGTGGCTTCCGGTGCCTCGGGATACCGCTGACGGCTCAGGTCCACCTTGAAGAAGTGGCTTTCCGGGATCAGGGACTTGCCCGCCGCACGGCGCAGTTCATTGATCCCGTCGACCACCAGTTCGGGAAGCGCCTGGTCCTTGAGCTGCACATATTCGAGGTAACGCTGCAGCAGCACGATGGCGTTGCCCAGCGCCGCCGTGCGGGCGGTGCCGTCATCACGGCCGGAGATATCGGACGCGATCAGTTCCATTTCCTCGGCCATGAGGCTGGCCGCCGGCAGTTCGAGCATCTGGCAGATGCCCTTGATCTGATGAAAGGCGCTGGCGCACTCCTCCAGAGCATTCTCACGGCTCTGATCTTCCACCCAGGCCTCGAGGCTGGTCTCCGCCTGGCTGAGCGTGGCGTCGATTTCATCCTTGAGCAGGGTCAGGGAAGTGGTATTGGTTATCGCAACCATGAACACTCCGGCAAACCTGTGGGGCCTCCGATCAGCTCAGCCATGGGCCGCCCCCGGGCACCGGCCGCATTCGCAGCCTGCCTTCCGTCAGCTTGTTCGAGCACCGTAAAGCGGGCATATCCATCCAGCTTGATCAGAGGTTCTTGTCGCGGACGCGGCCGAGCCGGCGTACCGTTGTTGTTCTCGCTCTTCCACTGCGTGCTTCGCCCGAACCCGGGCTCGCCGGAAATGTCGCACGCAATTAAACAATGCGTCAACTTTACCCCATAAGCAACTGAAAAGGTCGGATTTTTCCCCGGATGTAAAACAGATCACAACCTGCCGGGCCAGCCAGGCTGTCAAACCCCTTCAGGACGAGCCTGCCTCCCAGAGCGCGGGCTCGCCCCGTTGCGCGGCGATGGCTTCCAGACGCTCGCGGTGGGCGGCCAGTTCCCCTTCGCCGGCGCGCACCACGGGCAGCGGCCGGCGCCCGGCGGGCAGCCGTCGTACCGGTTCAGCCTCCCGGGCACCGGCGGCACCGCCGTGCTCCTGGCCCAGTGACAGCCGCGTCTGGCCCCCGGTCATCACCAGGTAGACTTCGGCAAGAAGCTGGGCGTCCAGCAGCGCTCCGTGCAGTTCGCGATGGGAGTTGTCGATGCCAAAGCGCCGACACAGCGCGTCCTGGCTGTTCTTCTGGCCCGGGTACTGGCGGCGGGCCATCTCCAGGGTGTCCAGGATCGAACAACGCTCCTCGATGGTCCCCAGGTCCCGGTCCAGCAGCGCAAGTTCGTGGTTGAGAAAGCCCACATCGAAGGGGGCGTTGTGAATAACCAGCTCGGCGCCGTCGACAAAGGCGAGAAAATCCTCGACCACATCGGCGAAGACCGGCTTGTCCGCCAGAAACTGCGAATCGATGCCGTGAACCTGCAGGGCGCCCTCGTCGATGTCGCGCTCCGGATTCAGGTAGAAATGCCAGTCCCTGCCGGTTATCCGCCGGTCTTCAAGCTCCACGCAACCGATCTCGATCACCCGGTGGTCCTCGGAGGGAGCCAGGCCCGTGGTTTCCGTATCCAGTACGACCTGCCTCACGATGCCGCCTCCATCTCGTCAATGCCGCGATTGGCCAGTTCATCGGCCCGTTCGTTTTCCGGATGGCCGCTGTGGCCGCGCACCCAGCGCCACTCCACCTCATGGCGCGCGGCAGCCTCATCCAGGCGCTTCCACAACTCCGCGTTCTTCACCGGCTTGCGTGCCGCCGTCTTCCAGCCCCGGGCCTTCCAGCCGGGCAGCCACTCGGTGATCCCCTTGCGCACATACTCGGAATCGGTCACCAGTACCACCCGGCACGGCCGCGAAAGCGTTTCCAGGGCCCGAATCGCCGCCATCAGCTCCATGCGGTTGTTGGTGGTATGCGCCTCGCCTCCGCAGAGTTCGCGCTCGTGCCGGCCGTAACGCAGGACCACCCCCCAGCCGCCGGGACCCGGATTGCCCCGGCAGGCCCCGTCAGTAAAAGCCTCAATCTGCTTCAAGAGTGCTCCCCCCGGCTCTGGCGCCGCCAACGGGCCATGGACACCGGGACCACATTGGGCAGACGCTCCGGCACCTCGGCCTCCTCGTACAGCGGACGCATGTTGACCGCCTGGCGCCGGGCCACGAGCACATAGAAGGCCCCGTGCTGGCTCCACAGCCGGCTGCCCAGCCACTCCAGCCAGCCAAAGCGCCGCCGCGCGCGATCGTCATGCAGTGGAAGGTTGTGAAAACCGCTTTCCAGCCCCTCCGCCCGGCAGGCCAGCACATGAAGCCAGTCACTCACCCGGTGGGGCCGCAGAAAGCGCCCCACCCAGGGCGGACGCCGGTTCCCCGCCCGGAACAGGCGCACCAGGCCCCACAGGCCCACGGGATTGAAGCCCACGACCACCAGATGGCCACCGGGCTCCAGACTCTGCACGGCCTCGCGCAGCACCTGGTGGGGGCGGTCGGCAAAGTCCAGGCTGTGGTGCAGCACCATCAGGTCCACGCTGCGCTTGGCCAGCGGCAGCGCTTCGGGGGAAGCACGCACGTCCCCATCGCTGAGGCCCAGGGACCAGCACAGGGGCATCCGGCAACTGTCCAACAGGGCCGCCGGGCGCCCCACTGCCAGTTGCACCGCGCGGGTGCCCGGCAGTGATGGAAGCACCTCGGCCAGCAGGGCACGCTCGCGCGCCAGCAGGGCCTGGCCCAGCTCGGTCTCGAGCCAGTCGGCAAACGCCCGGTGCACCTCCGGGGGATGGCGTCGAAAGGGGCTGCGCAACAGTCTCGGTAGGGCCATGGTGGAAGAATTTCAGGCTGCTCAATGGTATGGTCCCAGTCTACTTTGGGAACCTCCCGTTAGGAACCTCTGTGGGGCGTCCGTCAGGCGGAGGTTGCTCGGGCCGAGGAAGACTTGAGGCGAATAATGCTGAACCTCCATCCGGTACCGGCTTTCAATGACAACTACATCTGGATTCTCTCCGACGATGACGGGCACTGCCTGGTGGTGGATCCGGGCGACGCCACGCCAGTATTCGACCACCTGCGTGAAACCGGCCTCGAACCCCGGGGCATTCTGGTTACCCATCATCACCCGGACCATGTCGGCGGCGTGAGCAGACTGCATGAGCACTTCGGGATGCCCGTGTACGGCCCGGCCGGCGAAACCGTCCCCTGCATCACTGATCCGCTGGAAGACGGTGACGCTGTCGAGACCGAGGCCCCGGCGGCACGCTTTCAGGTTCTGCATATTCCCGGCCATACACTGGGCCATATCGCCTTTTTTACTGACAGCGGAGAGCGCCCCGTGCTGTTCTGCGGCGATACCCTGTTTGCCGCCGGCTGTGGAAAGCTCTTCGAGGGGACTCCCGAACAGATGCTGGCCTCACTGGACAAGCTGGCGAAACTGCCCGATGACACCCTAGTCTGTTGCGGTCACGAGTACACCGTCAACAACCTGAAGTTCGCCTCCACCGTGACCCCGGACAACGAGGAGGTCCGCGCCCGGCTGCTCCGGGCCCGGGCAACCCGCTCGGCGGACCGCCCCACCCTTCCGGCCACCCTGGCGGCGGAGCGGACCACCAACCCCTTCCTGCGGGCGGACGAGGCGGAGGTCCGTCAGGCGGTGGCGGCCCGGGAGCCCGGCAGCGACCGGGACCGGGTGGCCACCTTTGCGGCACTGCGCCGCTGGAAGGACAGCTTCTGAGACGAAAGGATGTCGGGAATTCCTATTGCCCCGGATGTGTGCCATTTCTAGAATCCATATCAAATAACCGATACAGTCGCCTGTTTCCGGCGCTTTTTCTGCTTTTGGATCAAGGAGCGACAGCCAGATGAATCCCCGTTTTCTTTCCCTGCCCGTGCTGGCCGGTGCCTTCCTGCTGTCCGGCTGCGGCACCCTGCAGAAAAGCGGCGACGCCGAAGAGGCGGCCGACCGCAGTAAACCCGGGCCCATGGCCACGCAGATGTTGCTCGAACCGCCTCTGGCCTCGGATGTGGTGGAGCCATCCCCGGCGGAACCCGCCGGGGGCAGCGGAGATCTCTGGGCGCGCATGCGCGAAGGCTTCGCCATGGAGCTGGACCGGGACAACCCGCGCATCCGCAGTCAGCGTGACTGGTATGCCCGCAACCAGGCCTACCTGGACCGGGTGGCCGAACGCGGCAAGCGTTACCTCCACCATATTGTCGAGGAAGCGGAGAAGCGCGACATGCCACTGGAACTGGCACTGCTGCCGGTCGTGGAAAGCGCTTTCGACCCCTTCGCCTACTCCCACGGACGTGCCGCCGGCACCTGGCAGTTCATCCAGTCCACGGGAGAGCACTTCGGCATGACCCAGGACTTCTGGCATGACGGCCGCCGTGACATTCTCCAGTCCACCGACGCGGCGCTGACCTATCTGCAGCAGCTGGCGAATCGCTTTGACGGGGACTGGAAACTTGCACTGGCCTCCTACAACGCCGGCGCCGGCACGGTCTCCCGCGCCATCCGCCGCAACAGCCGCGCCGGCCAGGCCACCGACTACTGGAGCCTGCGCCTGCCCCGCGAAACCATGGCCTATGTGCCCAAGCTGATCGGCCTGGCCCAGATCATCCGCGAGCCGGAAGCCTACGACATCAGCCTCAAGCCCGTTGCCGACGAACCCTACTTCGACGTCGTGGAAATGGACTATCAGATCGACATGGCGGAAGCCGCCGAGCTTTCCGGGGTTTCGGTGGAAGAGCTCTACATGCTCAACCCCCATATCAATCGGTGGGCCACGCCGCCCGGCGGCCCGCACCGGCTGCTGGTGCCGGTGGACCAGGCCGAACCCTTCCGTGAAAAGCTCGCCGAAGTCCCGGCCAGGGAGCGGATGCGCTGGGAGGAATACACCATCCGCAGCGGTGATACGCTCGGCGCCATTGCCCGGCGTTACAACACCACCGCGGAGATGATTCGCGAGACCAATGATCTGCGTGGCAACACCATTGTGGCGGGCCGCACCCTGCTGCTGCCCTCCCCCTCCGGAAAAAGCGGTGATTACAGCCTCAGCGCGGACGAACGCCTGGCGGCGCAACAGAATCGTTCCCGCTCCGGTCGCCAGCAGATCCGGCACCGGGTACAGCCCGGTGAAACACTCTGGGAACTGGGCAGGAAGTACGGCGTTGGCGTGCGGGAGCTCGCCTCAACCAACAACATGGCCCCGGGCGATACCCTGCGCGTCGGCCAGGAAATCGCGGTCTGGACGGACCGGGCAGACATCGGCCAGGGCACCATCGAAGGCCAGCCGGACATGGTCCGCCGGATCCGCTACGCGGTTCGCCGGGGCGACTCACTCTACCGGATCGCCAACCGCTTCAATGTGGCCGTCAACGAGATCATCAACTGGAACGGCATCGACCGGAACGGCTACCTGCACCCGGGCGACCGCCTCGAGCTCTACGTGGATGTTCGCGACGTGCAATAGATCCGTGCGCCCCTTCGGGGCGCGGGGGTCGGTGGTCGGTTGTCAGTGGTCGGCAAGAGCGGTGCTTGTAGCGCGCCCGCCCAGGCGCTCTGAAAGGTTCGCGGTGCAAGCCCCGCTCTCACAAGCAGAAGGGTTCTTGCCCGAT
>SLJS01000365.1 GCA_007135015.1 Alcanivorax sp.
CTTTGTTTTTTTTATTATTAGAAAGATTGGAGGGGATTACGAAAATTTAAAGCCTGCTAAGTGGAAAGATCAGAAATGGTAATATCTATAATGTTGAGCTAAGCTAACCTGGAAGGCATCACCTACGAGTATGCCTACACCCCCGAGGGCCGCTTTGAGGCCATGACGATCCCCGGCGAGGGCACCATCGCCGTGACCGGGCGTCGCTGGCACGAGCCGGTGGGCTGGCAGTTTCCCGGGGGCACGCGGGTGCACGCGGACGTGGACGGGCTGCTGCGCCCGCGCGACACGCGGCTGCTGGACCCGGGCGACAACGAGCGCGCCCGCCGGCAGTACCAGTACAACCTGGAGAACCACATTGTCCCGTCCACCGTCCGCCGGGACTATCCTGATGTTGCAGCCTGCGATACTGGTCAGGCTTTGAGAAGTTTTTCGTTTATCATTTTCGCTTGAGCAACGTGTTTTCCTGTTTGGTGCTCCTCCTTCTTCCTTTTCTGATTATTTCCTGGCCATTCTCTATCGCCGGGACGCGTTTCCCTGCGGACAGTGGAAATGCCCGGTGCTGAAATGGCTTTTTCATCGTTGTCCTTGCTAACCGGGAGGCTCGAACCAGTATCCGCTCAAGCGCCCGTTCCATGCCTCGAACCATTCCGGTCGGTTGAGGTTGTTGCTGCATCGGGTAACCGGAAGTTCATGGTGCTGTTCCCAGGGAGTGCGACCGTCGAGGTGTTGATGCGGGCGAATCCGGTTATACCAGAACCGGAACAGGTACAGATGTTCCTGCAGCGATTCGGCGGGAAACAGAAGCCCCCGGGTCTTCGCCTTCAGGGTCCCGAACAGCCGCTCGATGCGTCCATTCTGCCAGGGTGCACCCTTGTCCGTCTTCTGGTGGCGGATGCCCAGCCACCAGAGCCCGAAGCGGAAAAGCCGGGAAGTGAAAACTGCTTCGTTGTCGGTGCGAAGGGTCTTGGGCCTTTGGCCGCCATGCTGCTCGATGGCGTCAAGCAGCACCCGAAGAAGGGTAATGCTTGCCTTGTTATGGAGCTTGTGCAACGACAGCAGCCAGCGGCTGCCGTGATCAATGATGCCGAGCACATTATGGGATTTGCGCCTGGTGTCCGGAACGCCGGTGATATCCATGGCCCAGATGCGGTGGGCAGGCAGTGGAGGAGGGCGGCGATGTTTCAGGTGGCGTCGCAGACGCAGGATGGCGTAGTGGTGTTTTCGGGTTTTCTCGGCGACCCAGGTGCGGCCCACGGTGGCGCCATCTACCTTGCCGCCGTGGAGCCGGTTGAACTGATTGGCGATGGTCCGACACCCGGTGTCCGGCGGCATAAGTGCCTTTAACCGAATGATTTCTCGAAGTACCCAGGGTGGCTTGGGTTGAAAGCGGGTGCAAGAGGCAGGGTTGGTCTCCTCGGCTACCGGTATCGTTCTGGGGCGATAATGTTCTCGAGGCGCAGACTGTAGGTGTCGTCGAGGGGCCCAGCACTGCATGAGCTGGCGTGTAAAATACAGGATCACAACGCAGAAAATCAGCATGTTCCGTCCATGGTTTTCAGGAGTCTTGATCGCTCGTTATTACATCCTGCTTCCGCAAATCACGTGCACCGTGGACGACGGTTATGATCTCTATACGATCTTCGGTGGGTAGTCTGTAAATGATGCGATAACCCTGAAACAGAACTTCGCGAATGTCATCGCGAAAACCCATTTCGGGTACGGTCCGGCCCTTCCGGGGGAACAAAGGCAGTGTTTCGACGGTATGGATCAGTCGTTCAGCGAACTGTCTGGCGTAGAGGGGCGAGTCTTCCGCGATATAGCTCTTCAGGGCGAGCAGATCGTGTTCGGCACGGGGAGACCATTCCAGGCTCACTGGTGCTACTCTCCGAGCACACGTCGCTTGACTTCGTCGTGGGCAATACCCTGTCCGTCTTCCAGCTCCTGAAGCCCCTGGTCGATTTTCTGGCGGACATAGAGCTCGTACATGATATCGTCGAGCGTGGCGGAGTCGGGGAGCTGGTCAATAACCTGGTGGGCAGTATCTTTTGCACTGAACATAGCTGTTCACCAATCGAGAGTGGTGTTGGAAGCGTACGTTCAGTATAGCGTCTACCACCTGGTTGCCCAAGCAGGGTGGGGGCTACAGGATGGCATAGTGGCCTGTAATTCGTATAATTCTGCCTTCAGGCATCAGAACCAGCCTGGGTGGATTCGTCTGACCGGTTGCACAGGGATGGCTTATGGACCGCCCGGGTCGACAACAGGGTCTCTTTCCTTCTTTTCCTTGCTTCCGGGCTTTGTGCGTGGACGCGGCAACGCAACCCGCCTACTCGGCCTGCTGGGCGTGCTGGCCGGCCCGGCTGTGGCGGAGACATTGCCACCGGAGTGCGAAGCGGTCTGCCCCACGCCCATGGCCGCCCATGTTCCCGACTCCACCCTGGCGTTTTACGGCGCGGCCCTGCGCGCTGCCGGCGCTGGAAGCCTGGCTGGACGGGGAGGGCAACTGGTCGAGCGTGCGCGCCGGAGCAGGGGGATAACCACATCATGGACAGCAAGCAAAAAGGACACGCCATGGGCGGAATAACGGGGAAGATACGGCAACGGCTGCGGAATCTGGCCCGCATGGCGCTTGTGCTCTGCCTGGCCGCCCCGGCTCCCGTTCAGGCCTCGCTACTGCTCGGCCCCCAGCTCTCGGACGAACTGGTACCCATCAGTGTCAGCGGCCACGTCATGGCCCGGGCGCTGGTGC
>SLJS01000135.1 GCA_007135015.1 Alcanivorax sp.
GGTATGCCTGAGGCCGACGATATAGAAAATGAACGACAAGCCGGCGCCCACCACCCCCAGCGCAACGAACAATGGCCAGCTCGATGTTTTCAGCACTGCCACTTTCTGATCGGCATCGCCGAGGCCGATGAGTATGGCGGCCAGTACCGCGAACGCGATGACCAGAATCGCCTGGGGACTTCCGTGTGGCGCCGCATACTTGAAGCCGAAAATGAATACCGCATAGGACAGGCCGGCAAGCAGTCCGGCACTGGCGGCAATCAGCGTGACCTCACCCGCTCCAATCTCGTAAATGCCCGTAAGCAACACGACACCAAGCAGCACCATCACGATCGCGACCCACTTGAATACAGTGGGCCTCTCCAGCCTGAGCGTGAAGGAAAGGAGGTAGACAAAGACCGGTGCGCAGTACATCAGGGTTGCGGCAACCGCGACACTGCCGTGGGCGATACTCACGAAATAGAATGCGAAGTTGCCCGCCACGCCCACACCGGCAATCACCGACCAGAACCACAACCGCGGACTTGCCAGGCCGCTGCCACGCGGGCGCACCGCGAGCCAGGCAAGAACGAACAGGAACCCGATGGCGCCGCGGTAGAACGACACCACCACCGGATCCCAGCCCTGGCCGGTGAGAATGCCACCGATTCCGCCTGAGAGTCCCCAGCAAAGTGCCGCAAGCACCACGAACATCGTACTCAGGCCCACCGCCCGGTCTGGCGGAATCAATCCCGTCGGGGCAGGTGATGGCCGTACCATTGCGCAAATCCTCTACCATTGGTTCCCGGTGGTTTCTAACCGTGGATCTTTCTGGCAGGAAACCTTTCCGTGTTGCCGGAGCAACAGGCCAGCTGACTATTTGACTCCCGCCAGCGCCTCGCGCATCCGGGCGATGACCTGCGCGTAGTCGGGCTTGCCGAAGATGGCGGAGCCGGCCACGAACGTGTCGGCGCCGGCGGCGGCGACATCAGCGATGTTCGTTTCGTTGATGCCGCCATCGACTTCAAGGCGGATATCCTGGCCACTGTCATCAATCAGGCGGCGCACCCGTTCGGCCTTCTTGAGGGTGGAAGGGATGAATTTCTGGCCCCCGAAGCCCGGATTCACGGACATCAGCAGGATCATGTCGAGCTTTTCCATGACATATTCCAGGCAATCCGGGGTGGTGGCGGGGTTGAGCACCAGACCGGCCTTGCAGCCACGGTCGCGGATAAGCTGCAGGGAGCGGTCCACGTGTTCGCTGGCTTCCGGGTGAAAGGTAATGAAACTGGCCCCGGCATCGGCAAAGCTGTCGATCAGCGCGTCCACCGGCGAGACCATCAGGTGCACATCGATGGGTGCCGTGATGCCGTGATCGCGCAGTGCCTTGCAGACCATGGGGCCGATGGTCAGGTTGGGCACATAGTGGTTGTCCATTACATCGAAATGGATGATGTCGGCGCCGGCGTCCAGCACCGCCCGGGATTCGTCACCCAGGCGCGCGAAATCCGCCGCCAGGATGGATGGTGCGATCAGATAGTCATTCGCCATTGGTTTCCCCCAGCAAGGTATCCAGTTCCTCGAGCCTTTCCGGCGTGCCGATATCGAACCAGCGGCCCCGGTACAGTTCCCCGCTGACCGCTCCTTCCGCCATGGCGCGCCGCAGCAGGGGGCCCAGGGGCGCTTCCTCGCCGTCCGGCAGGCCGGCGAACAGCTCGGGACGATAGACGCCGATGCCGGAAAAGGTGTGGCGTGGTTCGCCCTCCTCCTGTACCCGACCGTCGGCGCCCAGATAAAAGTCGCCGTCGGCATTGTGGCCGGGATTGTCCACCAGCACCAGATGGGCCATGCCCTCGGGCGCGCGCGGCAGGCGGGCCGGGTCATGGTCGGTCCAGATATCGGCATTGACCACCAGGAAGGGTTCGTCCCCGAGCAGCGCCAGTGCCCGGCGTATGCCGCCGGCGGTTTCCAGTGGGGTGCCCTCCCGGGAATAGCGGATCCGGACACCGGCGGCGGAACCGTCGCCCAGGGCCTGCTCGATCTGCTCGCCCAGCCAGCCGGTGTTGATCACCAGCTCCGTGATGCCGGCGGCGCGCAGGCGCTCGATATGCCAGTCGATCAGCCTGCGTCCGCCCGCGCGCAGCAGGGGCTTGGGGGTCCGGTCGGTCAACGGGCGCATGCGCTTGCCGTAGCCGGCGGCCAGGATCATCGCGCGCATCATTCACCGATCTCCCGCAGCACGTCACCCAGCGGGGACAGCTCCGGGTGGCGGGCAATGGCTCCCCGCAGGTAGCCGAAGAAGCGCGGCACGTCTTCAAGGTATCCGGGCTTGCCGTCGCGGTACTGAATCCGGGCAAAGATGCCGATGACCTTGAGGTGGCGCTGCACACCCATGAGATCGCAGTCGCGCAGAAAGGCGCCGCATTCGTCGGGCACCGGCACGCCGGCGTCCCGGGCGCGCCGCCAGTACTCGCTCAGCCAGGCTTCCACCCGTTGTTCCGGCCAGCTGACAAAGGCATCGCGGAACAGGCATACCGGGTCGTAGCTGATCGGTCCGTATACGGCGTCCTGGAAATCAATCACTCCGGGATCCGGGTCCGCGTCCATGAGGTTGCGCGGCATGTAGTCCCGGTGCACCCAGACCCGGTTCTGCCCCAGAGCATGCTCGACCAGCATGTCGAAGACCTGATCCAGTGCCGCCTGCATGGCGGTATCCGGTTCCATGTTCAGGTGATGGGCCAGATACCACTGGGGAAAGAGCTCCAGCTCACGGCGCAACAGTGTGGCATCGTATTCGGGCAGCACGCCGGGGCGGCTGGCCATCTGGATGCGGATCAGCGCGTCCATGGCACCGGGGAAGCGCTCGTCGGCATTGTGCTCGTCGAGCACATCCAGCCAGGTGCGCGATCCCAGGTCGGAAAGCAGCAGAAAGCCCCGCTCCAGGTCCTGGGCGATGATCTCGGGCACATGCACACCCGCCTCGCCGAACAGTCGCGCCACCCTGACGAAGGCAGTGCAGTCCTCGGGAGGCGGCGCATCCATGCCGATGTAGCTACGCCCGCCGTCGCGGAAGCGGAAGTAACGCCGGAAACTGGCGTCCCCGGAGACCGGTTCGGCTTGCGCCGGCGTACCCAGCCATTGCGAGGCCCATTCTTCCAGGGCCCGCTGTCTTGTATCCGCGTGTTGCATGGCGGCTGCAATGCCTCCTTTCATCCGATAAACTCCCAGCCTGCCGCTTTTTACCTTTTCCGGATAGCGAATGCCACTGCGAGCGTTCTGGTACAGTCTTCTGTTGGTCGCCGCAGTGGCGCCGAATCCCGCCCGGGCGGATCTGGCGGACTGGATGGGCTGGATGACCCGCGAGCAGATGATGGAGCTGCCGGAGGCGTTGCGCAAACCGATACCCGAGTGGTGCCCCGGGATCTATTACAACCCCCGGCTCGCACGGGAGCCCGAAGAAGGCGACGCGGTGGTCACCGCCGACCGCACCCGCTTCGACCAGGCGGGGCTGGCGGAACTGATCGGGGACGTGGAAATCGAACTGCCCGGCACCAGGCTGCGCGCCGACAGCGCCCGCTTGGACCAGGACAGCGGCGAGTTCGAGCTCGAGGGCGAAGTCCAGGCACGGGGGCGCGATTTCGGGGTCATTGCCGGACAGATGCGCGGCAATCTGGATGCCCGGGAAGCCTTTTTCAGCGACGTGCGCTACAGCCTTCATGACCAGCAGGCGCGAGGCAGCGCCGGGGAGATCCACTACGGCCCCATTGAATCGATAATCCGCCGGGGCAGCTACACCACCTGTGCGCCGGGCCAGCGCGGCTGGGAACTTTCCGCCGGCGAGATCCGGTTGAACCGGGAAAAGGGCTGGGGCGAGGCCCGAAACGTGGTACTGCGCGTGCGCGATGTGCCCGCCCTCTATCTGCCCTGGATCACCTTCCCGATCGACGACCGGCGCAAGAGCGGGCTGCTGTTTCCCACCCTGGGCTCCGCCGACGAAGGCGGTCTGGACATTACCCAGCCGCTCTACCTGAACCTGCATCCCCAGCTCGACGCCACCATCGCCCCGCGTCACATCCAGAACCGCGGCTCCGGGCTGGAGAACGAATTGCGCTATCTCACCCTTGCCGGCGAGGGCGTGCTCAATTATGCCTGGCTGCACGCCGATCGACGTTTCGACAACGAGGACCGGGAGCTGGCCTCCTGGCGCCACGAGGGTCAACTGGGCGCCTGGCAGCTGGAATCGGATGTCAATTACGTTTCCGACGACTTCTATTTCGAGGATCTGGACACGGGCCTGGACGTGCGCGCTGTCACCCATCTGCCCAGACTGGGCCAGGCGCGGTACCGGGGGGATGTCTGGGACTTTCGCGTGCGCCTGCAGGCCTGGCAGACCCTGGACCCGGAGCTGGAGGGCGAGGACCTGCCCTTCCGGCGCGTACCCCAGCTTCATCTGCGCGGCCAGCCCGGCCTGCCCGGCCCGGCGCGCCTGCTCTGGGAAAGCGACCTGACCCGCTTCGAGCGCGGCGGCGTGGACCCGGCCGAGGAAGTACAGGGCCAACGCCTGCACCTGCAGCCGGCGCTGACCCTGCCGGTGCGCCGCAGCTGGGGCTATGTGGAGCCACGGGTGCGCGTCTACGATACCCGTTACGATCTGGATGGCACCGGCACGGACGAAAGCAGCCCGGAGAGGACCCTGGCCGGAGCCAGTCTGGATGCCGGTCTCTTCCTGGAGCGGTCACTGTTCGGCGAAGACAGCGGGCTGATGCAGACGCTGGAGCCGCGGCTGTTCTACAACTATATCGAGTTCGAGGACCAGTCGGAGCTACCGGAGTTTGACAGCGGCGAGATCACCCTGGCCTGGACCAGCCTGTTCCGGGAGAACCGTTTCACCGGTTACGACCGTATCGGCGACGAGGACCGTTTCACTCTGGGACTAACCTCGCGGATACTGCGACCGGAGGCTGGCGGCGAGCGCCTGCGTCTGCGCACCGGCCAGAGCTGGCATCGGCGTGACCGCAAGGTGCAACTGCGGGATCTGGAGCCGGAAACCACCTCGCGCAGCCCCCTGATTACCGACATCACCTGGTTTCCCCGCCGGCACTGGCACCTGTTCGCGGAAAACCAATGGGACAGCGAGGAAAGCCGCACGCGCCGCAACACCCTGCGCGCCGGCTACAGCCCGGGGCCACGCCGGGCCCTGCATCTGGGCTACCATCGCCGTCACATCGACAATATCGACCAGGGGGAACTGGCCGCCGCCTGGCCGGTCCATGCAAACTGGAGCCTGCTCGGGCGCTGGCTGTACGACCTGGAGCATCATCGTTCCGTGGAAGCGCTGGCGGGCATCGAGTACCGCGACTGCTGCTGGCAGATCCGGCTGGTGGGGCTGCGCGAGCTTTTCCGGCGCGAGGAAAACGGCACTACCATGGTGGAAGCGGAAAACCGCTACT
This sequence comes from Alcanivorax sp., assembly GCA_007135015.1. Lineage (GTDB taxonomy): Bacteria > Pseudomonadota > Gammaproteobacteria > Pseudomonadales > Alcanivoracaceae > SLJS01. Next base: position 5,430 of record SLJS01000135.1, read on the forward strand.
TTCTGCAGATCCGGCTGCAGGGACTGGGCGGCCTGGGCGAACGCATCGACAACCTGCTGGAACGCAGCATCCCCGGTCTCAAGGAGTAACGAATGAAACGACTGATCATGGCGCTGGCGCTGTGGCTGCCCCTGTCTGCCGCAGCGGAAATGGAGGTGCTCGACCGAATTGTGGCGGTGATCAACGACGGCGTGATCATGGAAAGCGAACTGCAAGAGCGTGTCGAGGATATCACCGTGCAGCTGCGCGCGGAGGGCCAGCGCCCCCCGGAGCCCTCGATTCTGCGCGAGCAGGTGCTCGAACGCATGATCACCGAGGAAGTCCAGCTCCAGCAGGCGCGCCGCGCGGGCATCCGGGTCGACGACAGCTCCCTGAACCAGACCCTTTCGGGCATTGCCCGGCAGAACGGAATGACCCTGGACCAGTTTGCCAAGGCGGTGCGCCGCGACGGCATGCGCTGGGGCTCCTTCCGCGAGGAAATCCGCCGGGAGATGAAGATGGCACAGTTGCAGCAGCGCGCGGTGGGCCAGCGGGTGCGGGTGACCGAACGGGAGGTGGAGCGCTTCCTCCAGTCCGAGGCGGGCCAGTCCATGTTCGAGGCGGAGTACCGTCTGGCCCATATCCTGATCGGGCTGCCCGACGGGGCCAGCCCGGACCAGGTGGAGCAGGCCCGGACGAAGGCGGAGCATATCGTCAACCAGGTAGAGCTGGGAGTCAGTTTCCGGGAACTGGCCGTGGAGCACTCCGACGGCCAGGAAGCCCTCCAGGGCGGTGATCTCGGCTGGCGCCAGCCGGCACAGCTGCCCTCGCTGTTCGCCGATGCAGTCCGGGAAATGGAGCCCGGTGATGTGTCCGAGCCGCTGCGTGCGGCCAACGGCTATCACCTGCTTCTGATGCTGGACCGCGCCGGGGGCGACCAGCGAATGATCGAGCAGCGCAGGGTCCGCCATGTTCTTGTCGAGCCCGGGCCCCTGCGCTCACCCGAAGAAGCCGAAGCCGCGGCCCGGTCGCTGCACGAGCGGACGCTCCAGGGAGAGGATTTCGCGGAACTGGCACGGGAATACTCGGACGACCCGGGCAGTGCCCGCAAGGGCGGCGACCTGGGCTGGGTGGGCCGCGGAGAGATGGTGCCGGAATTCGAACAGGTCATGTTCGAAACCGACGCCGGGGAGATCTCCGAGGTCTTCGGCACCGAGTACGGCTGGCACTTCGTCCTTGTGGAGGATGTCCGCACCGCGGACAAGAGCGAGGAATTCCGCCGCATGCGGGCCCGCAACGCATTACAGCAACGGCGCTTCGAGGAGGAACTGCAGCAATGGGTCCGCGAGATCCGTTCCGAGGCCTATGTGGACAAGCGCCTGTGAAGGCCCGGACCCATCGGGAACGAATGCATGACTGCACCTGACGCCCCCGTTGCGATCACCACCGGAGACCCCGCCGGCATCGGCCCGGATCTGGTGCTGGCGCTGTCCGGTGCACTGCCCGAAGCCCGGCTGGTGGTGCTCGGCGATGCCGATGTGCTCGCCGAGCGCGCCACCATGCTCGATGTGGATACCCGGCTTCACGAGTGGCGCCCGGGAACGCCCCTGCCGAACAGCGGCCTGGCGGTATGGCACCATGGCGCCGGCGCTGCCGTGACCCCGGGAAAACCGGATCCGGCCACCGCCGGCGGCACCCTGGCCCTGCTCGACCGGGCCACCGACGGCTGCCTGGACGGCACCTTCTCCGCCATGGTGACCGCCCCGCTGGCCAAGTCGGTGATCCGCGAGGGCGCGGCGGCGGATTTCACCGGCCATACCGAGTACCTGGCCGCCCGAGCCGGGTGCGCTCGGGTGGTCATGATGCTGGCCACGGGCACACTGCGCGTGGCCCTGGCCACCACCCATCTGCCCCTGCGCGAGGTGGCCGACGCCATCACCGCCGAAAGCCTGGAAACCACCCTGGAGATCCTCCACCGGGACCTGGGCAAGCGCTTCGGCATCGACGGCCCGGAAATCCTGGTACTGGGGCTGAATCCCCATGCCGGTGAGTCCGGCCATCTCGGCCGCGAGGAGCTGGATGTGATCATCCCGGTGCTCGAGCGCCTGCGCAGGCGGGGCATGCACCTGACCGGGCCGGTGCCGGCGGATACCGCCTTCACCCCGGAGGCCCTGGCGCACCGGGATGCGGTGCTGGCCATGTACCACGACCAGGGCCTGCCCGTGCTCAAGTACGCCGGTTTCGGCAATGCGGTGAACATCACCCTGGGGCTGCCCTTCGTGCGCACCTCGGTGGACCACGGCACTGCCTGGGATCTGGCGGGCACCGGCCAGGCGCGTCCGGACAGCCTGATCGCGGCCACGCGCATGGCCCTGGAGATGGCCTGAAGTGCGTGCCAGGCCATAAAAGGGTAGGCTCTGGCGGATCACCGGCCCCATCCGCCGGGAGGATCGCCGGTGACCACCCGGGGAAAATCGCCTCCGGCGGGCCCGACCACCGCCAGCAGGGAAACCGCCAGTCATGAACCAGCACCGGCCGCGCAAGCGCTTTGGCCAGCATTTTCTCGTCGACACCGCACTGGTCGACCAGCTGGTGCGCACCATTGCGCCCGCCGCCGGGGACTGCCTGGTGGAGATCGGCCCCGGCGAGGGGGTGCTGACCCGGGCCCTGCTCGACCGGGTTGCACACCTGCACCTGGTGGAGCTGGACCGGGACCTGATCGAGGGGCTTTCGCGCACCATCGCCCCCGAGCGGGCCACCATTCATTCGGCCGACGCCCTGCGTTTCGACTTTCGCGCCCTGGCGCCGCCCGGCGGGGACCTGCGGGTGGTCGGCAACCTCCCCTACAACATTTCCACCCCCCTGCTCTTCCACCTGCTGGAGCAGGCGGAGGTGATCCGGGACATGCACTTCATGCTCCAGAAGGAGGTGGTCGAGCGCCTGGTGGCCGGCCCGGAAAGCCCGCGGCGCGGCCGCCTGTCGGTGATGATCCAGTACCACTGCCAGGTGGACTACCTGCTCGACGTTCCGCCGGGGGCCTTCCGGCCACCGCCACGGGTGAACTCGGCGGTGGTGCGCCTGAGCCCCCACCGGAACCTGCCCTGCCCGGCCGAGGACTACGGCATGTTCGTGGCCGTGGTGCGCCAGGCCTTCACACAACGACGCAAGACGATCCGGAATGCGTTAAAATCATGGCTGAACGGGACACAGATCGAGGCCGCCGGCGTCGATCCGGGCGTTCGCCCGGACCGGCTGGAGCTGTCCGATTTCGTGGCCCTGGCGGACATGGCTACCAGAGGGGATGCATGAGTAACCCGGACAAGATCACAGTGAAACAGCCCGATCCTCGCTATCAGATCAATGTGCGTGTCGAAAGCGAGTACCTGTCCGATCAGAGCGATGCGGAGGCCAACCGCTGGGTCTTCGCCTACCATGTCACCATCCGTAACGAAGGCGATCAGCCGGCACAGCTGCTCACGCGCCACTGGGTGATTACCGACGGCGAGGAACGCACCCAGGAAGTCCATGGCGAAGGCGTCATCGGCGAACAGCCCCGGATCGCCCCCGGCCAGGAGTTCCGCTATACCAGCGGCGCCGTGCTCGAGACCCGGGTCGGCAGCATGCACGGCAGCTACCAGATGCTGGCCGAGGACGGCACCTGCTTCGACGCCAGCATTCCCGCCTTTACCCTGGCGCCGCCCCACGCGCTGCACTAGCCGGCGCCGTCACCCGATGAGCACCTACGCAATCGGAGACCTGCAGGGATGTGACCAGGCCTTTTCCTGCCTGCTCAAGCAGATCGGCTTCGATGCCGGCCGGGACCGTCTGCTGCTGGTCGGCGACCTGGTCTCCCGGGGCTCGGACTCGCTGGCAACCCTGCGTCATGTATACAGCCTGCGTGACAGTCTCGTCTCGGTGCTGGGCAATCACGATCTGCACCTGCTCGCGCTGGCCGCCGGCACCGTGACGCTGCGCGACAAGGAAGCCGACCTCAGGCCCATCCTGGAAGCGCCGGACGGCCCGGAACTGCTCGACTGGCTGCAACGCCGGCCCCTGTTCCATGAAGAGCCGGATTTCAACGCCGTGCTGGTCCACGCCGGAATTCCTCCGCTGTGGAGCCTGGACGAAACCAGGCAGCGCGCCCGGGAAGTGGAGCACGCCCTTCGCGGCGAGCAGGCCGGCGAATATTTCAAACACATGTATGGCAACCGACCCGCGCTCTGGTCCGACGACCTTGCGGGCCCGGAACGCTGGCGAGTGATTACCAACCACCTGACCCGCATGCGCTTCGTGAACCGCGAGGGTGAACTGGAGCTGTCCACCAAGGGGCAGGCCGCGGAGCCACCGCCCGGGTACATGCCCTGGTTCGATCACCCCGAGCGGCGCGTGTGCGATGTGCGCATCCTGTTCGGCCACTGGGCCGCACTGCAGGGCCGGGCCCGGGTGGAGAACCTCGAGCCGCTGGACACCGGTTGCTGCTACGGCGGCAGCCTCACCGCCCTGCGCCTGGACGACAACCGCTACTTCCATTGCCGCTGCGAGCGCGGCGGGCACAACCCCGTGCCGGCATGACAACCCGCATGTCATGAAAGGGCTTGCGCTGGCGGGAAAACAGGCCATTTCCCGTTACAGAAACGCGACATGAACCCCGCATCCGCCAGACAGACCGGTCACCATTTTTTTCGATAATCCCTTTGACATTCCCCGAAGAATGTCGCCATTCTATAAACAGCCCCGCGCGGCTTGCGGCGGGCCCTGCCCCTACGACAGAGCACTTGCCGAAGTGGCCCGCCTCGCGCGGGCGGACACGTTCCGACCCACGTATCTTTGCCGTGGTTCAGCCCAATTCGTGAAGGTACTGCAAAAGGAACTGAACAAGATGTGACAGGACCAACTTCATAACGGGGTATCGACATTACGGAGAGCAGGATGAGCATTGTCAGCCATTACCAGAGTCGCTACGAGGCCACCCAACAGGAAGAGCTTTCTCTGGAGGAGTACCTGGAACTCTGCAAATCGGACCCCAGCGCCTATGCCACGGCGGCCGAGAGAATGCTGATGGCAATCGGCGAGCCCGAACTGATCGACACCTCCAGGGACCCCCGCCTTTCGCGAATCTTTTCCAACAAGATGATCCGGCGCTACCCGGCCTTTGACGAGTTCTACGGCATGGAAGAGGCCATCGAGAACATCGTCGCCTACTTCCGCCATGCCGCCCAGGGTCTCGAAGAAAGGAAACAGATTCTTTATCTGCTCGGCCCGGTCGGCGGGGGCAAATCCTCGCTGGCGGAAAAACTCAAGTCACTGATACAGCGGGTTCCCTTCTACGCGATCAAGGGCTCGCCGGTAAACGAATCACCGCTGGCACTGTTCGATCCGGAAGAAGACGCCCCAATCCTCGAGGAAGAGTACGGCATTCCCCAGCGCTAC
>SLJS01000300.1 GCA_007135015.1 Alcanivorax sp.
GCCATGTCCACCGTACTGGTGGAGCGTGAGCGCGGTCTGTTCCACGAGGGCACTACTCACTCCGAGCTGCTGCTCGGAGACCTCTACGTCCGGTACGGCCTCCCGGACAGGGCGGAAGAGATCTTTACCCGCCTGCTTCAGCAGGACATTCTCGCCCAGACCCGGGCCGAGACCTGGTACCACACCGCCGCGCTCCATTACCGCCAGGGCGAAGCCGACCGGGCAGCAGAGATTCTCGACAGCGACCGCATGGACAACCTGGCGGAAGACCTTGCGGATCAGCGCCATCTGATGGCGGCCAATGCGCACATTCATCTCGAAAATTTCGACAGGGCTGTCGAGCACCTCAACCGGGTACGAAGCGGCTCCGTCGCGGCGGCCTATGCCAACTACAACATGGGCGTTGCCATGATCCGTTCGGGTCGGGTGGATTCCGGCCTCGACATACTGAATGGAGTCATCAACCTCGCCCGCGGGGACGAAGAGATCAATGCGCTGAAGGACCGCGCGGCACTGACCGCCGGACTCACGGAGCTGCAACGTGGCCAACCAGGGGAGGCCCGCGAAATTCTCAGCCAGGTCCGCAGCAATGGCCCCTTTTCCAATGAAGCCATGATGACCATGGGACTGGCCAACTACTACCGTGGCGAATCGCGCCAGGCTCTGCCCCTGTGGCTCGAGCTGGTGCGCCGCAACCCCGGCCATGAGTCAGTCCAGGAAGCACTGATGCTCGCACCCCAGGCGTACGAGGAACTCGGCGCGAAACCCCAGGCACTGGCCGGATACCGCTTTGCCGCGGAACGCTATCGGGAAGAGCTGCGCAAGGTGGAAGTCGCCATCCGCAACATCGACCGGCCCGAATGGGTGGAATCACTGCTCCCGGAAGAGGGCGCCGAAGTGGTCAACCAGGACCCCATGGCACTTCTCGGGTCCCTGGGCCTGGCCCAGGGCGAGGAAATGGACTACCTGCACCAGCTCTTTGCGTCCCATACCTTTGCCGAGCGCTTCCGCCAGTATCAGCAGGTGCTTCGCCTGCAGCGCATACTGCGCCAAAGGCACAAGGAAATCCCCGCCCTGCGGGAAATCCATGCCCACCGCCAATCCCGGCTCCGCGAGGCACTGCCGACCGTGCGCGCGGAACTCGTGGATCTCAAGTCGCGTCGCCGCGGCCTGCGCGACGCGGCACTGGAGCTGGAACAGCAGATTCCCGCCCGGCTCGACATGTCCCGCCCGCAGGACCTGGCTGCCCTGCCCCAGCTGATCATGTGGCAGCGCGTCAACAGACTCGAAGAGCAGGCCTCCCGGCGTGGCATCTCCGGAAGGGACCAGGAACGCCTCAGACGCGTACGCGGGCTCTTGCTGTGGGATATTGCCCACGACGCCGAGGAAACCAGGGAGCAGCAGGAGGAGGACAGCAGGCGACTGGTCCGGGACACCGGCATTGCCGAGATGCGCGTTGCCGCGCTGGAAGAACTCGTGCGGGAGGGCACACTGGCGCTGCGTGAAGAAGACAATGGCCTGCGCGAAGAGCTTGCTGCACTGGAGAGTGAAGTGGAATCGCAACTGGACAGTGCGCGGGCCACCCTCGAACAGCTGGAACAGATTCTGAAGAATGATGCGCTCCGGGTGCTGGCCGAGATTCGACGCAGCCTCGGCGAGCAGCTGGGCGAGGTGCACCTGGCCATGGCCCGCATCCAGGAAGGCAGGGTGCTGGAGGATGCCACGGGACTAGGGGAAGCACTTGACGTACAGACATCGGAGGGCGTCGAGCCGTGAAAGGACTTCAGTCATACCGCCTCCAGCTTCTGCCGCTGACGGTCGCCTTGCTCAGTGGCTGCCTGGCCACCACCGACGCCGCCCGGGAGCCCAGGGCGCCGGACCTTCCGACGGTGCAACGCGAGCAGGCCCGCTATAGCGGCACGACCCTGGGCGATCTGGAGCAGGCCGAGATCAGGGTCGAGGCCCAGGAACTTGACGAGGCATCGCCGGCAGAAGCCCTGGAAAGCTATCGCCGGGCCGTGGACCTTTTCCATGATGAAGAACGCCGTACGGAATCATTGCGCCGGATGGCGGACCTCGCCCTGACCGCGGCCGAGCAGGAAGAGGGCGTCGAAATTGATGAGCAGATGCTCGAAGAGCGCCCCCGGATCACCGTGGAGGAAGAGCTCGAGCGTGAACTGGACCGCGAAATCGACCGCATGTTGTATGAAAACTTCATGCGGGAAGCCGAGGAAACCGAAGACCGGCAGGAGCGCCTTGCGCTTCTGGACCTGGCTGGAGGCATAGCCCCCGGGCTGGATGAGGGAGAGCTGGAAACCGACTACAGCACGGCGATTGTGCTGTACGAATCCGTGCTCGAAGCGACCACCAACCCCCGTGACCGTGCCGAGGCACTCTACATGCTGGCCAAGGCGCATGACCTGGCCGGCAACTGGGATGAAACGCGCCAGACCCTGGACCGCCTGGTCGAAGAATACCCGGGCAGCGACTTCTATGTGGAAGCACAGTTCCGGCGCGGCGAGATGTATTTCTCCATGGATGAGTACGATACAGCAAGCAATGCCTATGCCGCGGTGATCAACACAGGCGGCCCGGAAAGCGAGTTCTACATCCAGGGGCTGTACAAGAAAGGCTGGAGTGATTACCTGCTCGCCTCCTATGAGCCTGCGCTGGAGAGTTTCTTCGCGCTGGTCGACAACCTGCATCGAAGCGCTGAACCCGAAGCGGAGAACCCCCA
>SLJS01000285.1 GCA_007135015.1 Alcanivorax sp.
CATCCGCCTCTGACCGCTGACAACTGACCACTCCCTGACCTCGCCTCTCGTTGCTCGCCACGGACGCCGAAGGCGTCCTCATCAACCCTGCGCCAACGATGCCACACCGTTTTCCGCGGGCCGTTCCACCACGCCCTGTTCGGTGACAATGGCCGTGATCAGCTCCGCCGGGGTGATGTCGAAGGCCGGGTTGGCCACTTTCACGTTCTCCGGGGCGATGGCGACACCCTGTATGGAGCGGACCTCCTCGCCCGGACGCTGCTCGATGCGGATATCCCGGCCGTCCGGCCGCTCCAGATCCACCGTGGAAGACGGGGCGGCCACAATGAAGGGAAGGCGGTAGTGGCGGGCCAGGATGGCCAGGGTACAGGTGCCGATCTTGTTGGCGGTGTCGCCGTTGGCGGCGATACGGTCGGCGCCCACCACCACTGCGCCCACCTGGCCGGAGGCCATCATGTGCGCGGCGGCGCTGTCGACCACCAGGGTGACAGGGATGCGCTCGTTCATCAGCTCCCAGGTGGTCAGCCGCGCCCCCTGCAGCCAGGGCCGCGTCTCGCCGGCGATCACGCCTTCGATGCGTCCAGCCTGCCAGGCGGAACGGATCACGCCCAGGGCGGTGCCGTGTCCGCCCGTGGCCAGGGCACCGGTATTGCAGTGGGTATAGACCTGAATGCCCTCCGGCAGCAGGGCGGCGCCATGCTCGGCCAGGCGGCGGTTCATGGCCTGGTCCTCGCGGTGAATCGCCTCGGCCTCCCGGGCCAGCGCATCAATCAGGCCCTCTCCGTGCAGATGCAGGGCGGCCTCCTGCATGCGCTCCAGCGCATGGTACAGATTCACGGCCGTGGGCCGGCTCTGGCCCAGGATCCGTACCGTTGCCGCCAGCTTCTCCGGGGTACAGGCCCGGCCTTGCTGTCGCGCGGCCAGGGCGAGGCCGTAGGCGGCCGTGATGCCGATCGCGGGCGCACCGCGTACCGCCATCTCGCGGATCGCCACCGCCGCGTCGTCGGCATCGCGGACGGTCAGCCAGCGTGTTTCACCGGGCAGCCGGCGCTGATCCAGCAGGGCCAGCTCGGTGCCGTACCAGCGCAGGGCGGCGCTGTCGATCAGAGGTTCCATGGCGCCCTCCGGGCTATTGGCGTGATCCGGGTTCCGGATAGATCACCGGGGGGCGATTATACATTCGCCGGATCCAGTTTACCGACCGGTATACCATGGGGACCCGGATGATCGCCCGCTCCAGGCGATACTTGCCGGCCCAGGTGCTGACCGCCAGCCCCACCAGAATGGTCAGCAAGCCCTGCCCGGGGAGAATGAGCATGATGGCGCCCGCCAGGATCAGGATGGCGGCCAGGCCATTGCGGGCCAGCCACACTGTCCAGGCCAGCACACCGCGTTCCACATCGGGTTTGCGGCGGGTCACGAAATAGTCCGCCGGCATCTTCAGGAGCAGCCAGGGAATTGCGATCATGGAGGCAAGCGCCATGACCACCCCGGCGATGGTCAGCGTCGGGATCCAGGGGAGCAGGACCGCCCAGAGTTCGTGAAACCAGTGGGGCAGCCATTCCGGGAGATCAAGTTCCGACATGGCTCCTCGAAGTCGTCAAAAAGGGTAAGATGAAGCCGTGGAAGGACGGGATCAAGCAATGAATGAGGAAAATCGCGCACAGGGCCGGGTTTCGTTCAGCATCCGGGAACACGACGACGGCGGTCGGGTGGAGCTTCACGTCATGCCGCTGGACGAACGCCAGAGCGTGGTGGTTGCCCTGGCAGGGCGCGACGGCGCCACGGAGCCCGAACGGGTGCGCCTGCAGGGGCCTTTCCCCGGCCGGGACAGTGCGCTCGGCGTGTGCAATGGCGTGATCACGGCACTTGAGCAGCGCGGTTACCGTCCGGGTGAACATTTTTCCCGCTGGCAGATGGTGGCCTGGCGGGAGCGGCGCCGGTTGCTGGACGAGCGCGCGGGCAACCGCCCCGATACCCGCTTTCACCCCGACGACGTACTTTTCTGGCCTCGATAACAAAGGGATGGGAACAGATGTTCTGGATGTTTGCCACACTGATTATTCTCGGGCTGGGGCTCTATGCCGCATGGATGTGGATGCAGGTCTACAAGCGGGAAATGGCCCGGGATGACTTTCTGGGAAATCGCTATGAAGCGGTACTCAAGGGCCTGGATGTAATCGGGCGGAGCATGGTCGAAGAGCAGGTGAACGTGACCGAGGCGGCACTGCGCCTTTCCACCCTGCTGGACAATCTCGCCCGGCAGCCGGAACCCTCGGTGGATCTGGAGCCCATCTACCGTCTGGCCCGCGAGGCGCAGCCGCTGGCCATCGGTGCCCAGCGCGACGCCCTGGATCCCGCCGAGCGCGAGCGCCAGGACGAGTTTCGCGAAAAACTCGAGCGCGAGCATGGCGAGGCGGCGATCACCGCCGCCCGGCAGCTGCTCGCCGTGCTGCCGTACTGGCGCAAGGCCGAACCCACGCTGACCTCCGAGGAAATTTCCTCCTGAGGGGAGGAGCGTGCAGGAGTCGTCTTCCTTGAGGAGCGTGTCATAAAAGCCCCTCTCCCTCTCCCACCAGGAGGGTGTCGTAAAAGCCCCTCTCCCCGCCGTGGGAGAGGGGTTGGGGAGAGGGGGAGGGCTACGGTAGCCGCACTGTTTAGTGCTTTCCCGTAATTCGATCCCCCTCTCCCTGTCCCTCTCCCACGGCGGGGAGAGGGGACCCTCCAGCAA
>SLJS01000141.1 GCA_007135015.1 Alcanivorax sp.
AAGGGTCTCATGGCATCTGTAGGAGCGCTGCTTGCAGCGCGAAAACCCCGGATTCCGCACGGTGCCAGATTCTTCGCGCTGCGAGCAGCGCTCCTACAAGGGTTTCTACGACACCCTCTTGTGAGGGTGTCGTAAAACCCGCTCTCCCCTGGCGGGAGAGGGGTTGGGGAGAGGGGGAAGGCTACGGTAGCCGCACGGCTCAATGCTTTCCCGTAATTCGATCCCCCCTCTCCCTGCCCCTCTCCCACGGCGGGGAGAGGGCACCCTCCAGCAAGGCTGTGCGCGCAGACAGGGAAAACCGGGAAATCCCGCGCAACAATCACCTTCCTTCAGGACGAACGCAGGCGCCGAGAGAAATGAAGAGAGGTTTGGACGGGTCCGAACATCGGCGTATGCTTGCCGAATCAGGGTACCCGCCGCTCGCCTGCCCCGAGCTCCCCCGGTGCGGATCCGGCCGGGCAGCGGGCGAGCCAGTGCAATCCGGAGGAACACCAAGATGAACAATCGCATCAGCGTCGGCGCTCCGCTGGTCATTCTTCACGGCGATGAAATGGCACAGATCGCCTTTGATGAAATCCTGAAGCGCTTCATCAAGGCACCACTGGACATGGATCTGGTTGAAATTGATCTTTCGGCGGAGAACAGACTGCTTACCAACGGCCGGGCGGTCACCGAAGCCATTGAGGCGCTCAATGAGCACCGGGTGGGAGTCAAGAATGCCGGCATGACGGTCAACCGAAAGCAACTCGGCGAGCTTCTGGAAAAGCACCCGGATATCGACGGCAGAAAACTCCACGGGCTGGCAACAAAGTCTCCCAACGGGGCAATCCGCAAGGGCATCGAAGGCAATATCACCCGCGAGGATATCCAGTTCCGTAACCTTCATGTACGCCGCCCGGACTGGATCGACCGGGATATCGAGGTCGATACCATGGACGATGGCGGCATCAAGGACAGCTATAGCCAGCTCTCCGCCGCCACCGGCGTGGTCAAACTGCTCTTTGTCGGCGCCAGCGGTGATCCGGTGGAACTGCACCGGCGGGAGGTCAACAAGGGAGACCCCTGGTTGCTGGCGACCAATGCCATTGACGATGTCCGTGCCTGGGCCCACCGGTTCTTCCAGCGCGCCATCGACGAAGGCCGCGATGTATACCTAGGGCTCAAGGATACCGTGATCCCGGGCTATGACGGCGTCATGCGCGCGGCGATCGAGGACATCTACAAGCGTGATTACAAGACACGCCTGGAGGAACTGGGCCTGAGTTATCACTACGAACTGATCGATGCCCAGGCGGCACGGATCGTTTCCAACCCGCCGCAGCGCGCTCTCTGGGGCGTGCCGGACAACACCACGGGCCGCAAGCTCTACAAGCTCGTCGAGCAGCTCAAGAAGTATGGCATTCCCGAGCGCAAGGCCCATGTATCGCTCTCACGGATGAGCGCTGGCGGCGGCGATCAGTACGGAAGCTTCAACATGGCCGCCGAAGAAGACGGCATCGTCAAGGTGGTCGTGGACGGAGAAGAAAAGCATGCCAAACGGGTAAGCAAGGGTGATCCCGTCCTGCTGATGTCCAACGACAAGGACGCGATCAAGGACTGGGTGACCCAGGGCTTTCGTGATGCCTCGCGCAAGGACAAGGAGGTCTATTTCGGGCTCAAGCGCGAATACATGGAATACGACGAAGTTTTCAGCACCGTCATCACCGATGTGCGCCGGGAGCTTGCCCGGGGCGGCACACCGCCGCCGTCCTTCATGATCATGCGGCCGTCCAGCCAGCTGATCAAGATGATCACCGACCCGCCACGCAATGCACTGTATCCGGCGCAGAATCTCGACGGCGACATCTTTTCGGATATCTCAGCGGCACTCGGCGGCAGCCTGGCCACGGCCAGCTCGATCATCGAAAGCCGCAACGGCACCATGCTCTTCGAAGCGCCGCACGGCACGGCCCATGATCTGTATCTCAAATTCCTCGAAAGCGACGGCAAGGAGGCGCACTTCAATCCCTCGGCACTGATCTACGCCGTCGGCAACGCACTGGAGACCATCGGCGAGCGGGAGGACAATGAAGCGCTCATTGATTATTCCTGTCGCCTGAAGGAAGCGCTGATTGCTACCGTCGATGACGGCCTGATCACCGGCGATCTCAAGGGCAAGACCGCGGACCCGGACTCGGAACAGGTCGTGAACATGTACGGTTTTCTCGAAGCGGTACAGGAACGCCTGTAGAAGGCCAGGCTCCTCGGCAGAATTCTTGGGTAACGGGAAGATCAATTATTGATCCCGCCAAGCCGCCAGGCACGCCAGGAAAACAGGAATGATTTCGGGGAGCGAGACTGACGGCCTTGAGTTTTATTCAAGCAGTCCTTTGACGGTGCGGGTAATGCCGTTCTTGATCAGAGCCTCGCCGAAATTCAGCAGGTAACCGAGCTTCATGTCGGTTAGCCGCAAGTAAATGAGCAGCTGCTTCTTGTGCACGTTACCAGGCCTTTCGACGCACTTGAGCTCGACAATCACTTTGCCGCCAACAACGAGGTCCGCCCGAGATCCCTCATCAAATCGCAGGCCCTGATACGTGATAGCAACAGGGAACTGCCGCTCCACTCGCAGCCCCCTGCGGCGAAGTTCACGGGCGAGAACGACCTCGTAAACTGTCTCAAGCAATCCCGGGCCGAGTTCACGATGAATACGTACCGCTGCATCGACGACCTGCTTCCCTGTCTCATCCT
>SLJS01000313.1 GCA_007135015.1 Alcanivorax sp.
AGGAATCATGAACGATTCGGACTCCGTGGTGGTGCACCTGCTGGACAAGGAGTATCGCGTCGCCTGCCCTCCGGGCGAACGGGAGAATCTCCTGCGCGCCGCCCGGTACCTTGACGAGCGCATGAACGAGGTCAAGGAATCCAATGTGATCGGCCTGGAACGCATTGCCGTAATGGCCGCGCTGAACCTGGCCCACGAACTGCTGGAAACCCGGGGCCAGATGAGCCACCAGGAAGAAGCCTCCTCGCGAATCAGCAACCTGCTGGGCAAGGTCGAGGACGAGATCCGCGCTTTCGAGGACACTGGCCAGGGCCAGGCCTGATCCCGCTTGCGAGCCATTTGTCAATCTCCATGCCCGCGACGCTGGCTGTTATACTCCCCACAGGTTCCCTGGTATGTACGCCAGCCGAGTAGTGTCCCTGAGCCGATGCAAGCAATACCGGGGGCGAAAATTGGCAGCTCCGTGTGCATGTCCGCCACCGAGCGGAAAGCCTGACGAGCTGTCTGACGCCACCCACCCTGAACCGTTGGGTTCATGGGCCAGACCGGCAGCGGCATGACCGGGGGACCTTTTTCATTCCCGACCATCCTTCAGCAATCCGCCGGACGACCAGCCGCATCGGGTCACGGCCCTGTGCAGGCCATTGCTCATCGGCATGCCGGAAGGAAACGGAGGCTCGCGGATGCAGCAAGCTGACCGCAGGAAACTGCGCCGGCAGATGCGCCGGCAACGCAGGGCGCTGAGCCGCGGCGAGCGCCTGGCGGCCGCCGAACGGCTCGCCCGGCGGCTGCGCGGGAGCGATGAACTGCTCCGCGCCCGCCGCGTGGCCCTGTATCTGCCCGCCGACGGGGAACTGGACCCCCGCCCGGCGCTGCTGGACACCTTCTCTCACAAGGCCCTGTACCTGCCCGTGCTGGATCCGCTTCGCCCGGGAATTCTGCGTTTTGCGCCCTGGCGGCCCGGCGTTGCGATGACCGGCAACCGCTTCGGCATTCCGGAACCGCGGTATCGCCATGGCGAGCTGGCTCCCGTGTGGAGTCTGGACGTGATTCTGATGCCGCTGGTGGCCTGGGACCGACAGGGAAATCGGCTGGGTATGGGAGGGGGATTCTACGACCGGACCCTGGCCCCGCGCCGTCGCTGGCCGTCACGGCCCCGGCTGGTGGGGGTGGGGTATCGATTTCAGGAAGTCCCGGAACTTGAAATGGCCCGGTGGGATGTCCCGCTGGACGCCGTTGTGACGGATTGAGCCTGCCGCGATCGCGCCTACTGGCTGATCTGCACGGACTGCATCGCGCCCGCGGAAACGCCGCGCGGCTCGCCTTCACCGTGGGTCAGCGCGCTGACCGCCAGGCCCAGGCCAAATATCAGTGCCAGGAGCACCAGTGCATCCGGTTTCTTCTTCATGAGAGGCTTCCGATCCCTTCTCTTGTTGTTGGTATAGCGGCTGTTGTTGGTATAGCGGCTACGAAAAACGCACTATCAATCATGCCGGACCCAACACTTTAGGCGATGTCGCCGGCCATGAATGCGACAGAGTTCAAAAAATAACCAACCCGTTTCCGGGAATCAACAACCTGGGATGGACTTTTCATGTCGCCCGGCAACAAGGCTCCTCAGCACATGAACAGCCGGTAGGCGGGATTGTCGGTTTCTTCCACCATGGGGTAGGGAATCTTGCGCAGCTCCCGGCGCAGGCGGTTCTGTTCCCGCTTGCCCGGGGGCACCTGAAAGCCCACCAGCACCCGTCCGTAGGCGGCGCCATGGTTGCGGTAGTGGAACAGGCTGATGTTCCAGCGGCTGCCAAGCGACATCAGGAAATTGAGCAGCGCCCCGGGACGCTCCGGAAACTGTACCCGAAAGAGCATCTCCTCCATGTCCTGCCGGGGGCTGTGCCCGCCCACCATGTGGCGGGTATGGAGCTTGGCCATCTCGTTGCCGGTCATGTCGACCACGGGGTAGCCCTTCGCCTTCAGTGCCTCCAGCAGGGGCTCCAGGTCGTCGTCGCCAGGGCGGAGCTGGACTCCCACGAAGATATTGGCGTCATGGTCGTCGCTGTAGCGGTAGTTGAACTCGGTGATCAGGCGCTTGCCCAGCACCCTGCAGAACTGGCGAAAACTGCCCGGACGCTCCGGAATGGTCACCCCCAGAATGGCTTCGCGGTGCTCACCGACTTCTGCCCGCTCGGAAATATGGCGCAGGCGGTCAAAATTCACGTTGGCCCCGCTCTGGACGGCCAGCAAAGTCATATCCCGGGCCTCATTGCGCTCCACCCAGTTCTTCAGCCCCGCCAGCGCCAGCGCACCGGCGGGCTCGGTGATCGCCCGGGTATCCTCGAAACTGTCCTTGATGGCCGCGCAGATCTCGTCCGTATTGGCGGTAACCACCTCGTCAACAAAGCGACGCAGCACCCGGAAGGGCTCCTTGCCGACCTGCCGCACCGCGGTGCCATCGGCAAACAGGCCCACTTCGCCAAGCTTCACCCGCCTGTTCTTCTCCAGCGCTGCCGTCAGGCTCGCAGCGTCTTCCGGCTCCACACCGATGACTTTCACCGAGGGGCGCAGGTACTTGATGTAGGCGGCCATGCCCGCGGCCAGGCCGCCCCCGCCGACCGGAATGAAAACGGCATCGAGCTGCCCGCTGTGCTGGCGAAGGATCTCCATGGCCACCGTGCCCTGGCCGGCGATCACCTCCGGGTCATCGTAGGGGTGAACGAACGTG
>SLJS01000386.1 GCA_007135015.1 Alcanivorax sp.
CATGCTGGCTACCGGGCTTCTCGCCTGGGCGCCTTCCATGCCCATGGCCAACGACTCGGACCCCATGGAACGTGATCGATGCAGTGAACGTCTCCGGGTTCCCGACCGAAAACCGGATCTCAACGACTACGCTGATTACAATACTTTCCTTGTGGATGTCATGCAGCACAAACACAAGGAAGCGCAACGACGGCGCCACCAAGAGCTGTGCCCGGAGCTCTACAGGCCCGTACCGACGGTGCGGGAAGCACCGGAGCCCGAGGACATAGACAAGGCGGTAGAGCAGAGCGAAAGGCCGGACAGGCTCTCGCCTGCAACACCCGATGCCCCTTCCCGAGGCATGCACCTTGCGGAGGAGCGTCCAGAGTATCTTTCCGAGCAGTATCTCGTGGCTTCACTGGGAACACTGAGGCAGCGCCAGGATCCACAACAGGCCGACCTCATGCTGCTGCGTACAGCAGAGCTGCTCTCCGACCCGGACAAGGATATCACCCGCGAGGAACTGCGCCGCGTATTCGAAGACAGCAGGCCTCGCGGCCCCTTTGTCTACCCGCTCCGTGACCCGAAATCGCTGGCGCGAATCGTTCATCTGGATGAGCGCTTTTCCCTCAATATTCTCGAGGATGGCAGCGAACGGGCATTCAGCGTCATCTATGTGTGCCTGGACTGCGTCGGCGGACCCCATGTGCAAGGTCTACCATAATTCGTTAACGCCGGATTCCCTCAGCTTCCCGGCCCGGATATTGCACCAAATGCCTTGTAATTCGCGCCGTGGATGGCCGTCGTCAGGCGTGCTCGCGACTGAAACCGTAGCAGGGACTACGTTTGAAGGAGCACGTGCGCCTGACGGCGGCCAGGCCAAGCGAAGTGCATGGCAAACGTAATCGTATCAATCAACTATCCGCCCGGAAGCCCCTGAAGAACCCGCATCATCGCGCTTACCTTCGATTATGCGAGTGGTTTGGTGCAATATCCGGGGTAGCCCCACATCACTGCCGTGTAATCAGGTGATACAGCACCACGCCGGTCGCCACGGACACATTGAGGCTCTCCACCTCCCCGTTCATGGGAATCTCCACCAACTGATCACAACGCTCGCGCACCGCCGGGCGCATGCCGCGGTCCTCCGCACCCATGACCACCGCCAGCGCCGCACTGTCCCGCTCCAGCTCATGAACCGGAACCGACCCCGGGCCCCGGGCCGTGCCCACCACTCGCACCGCCCGGTCACGCAGGCCGTCGAGCACCCCGGCCAGATTACCCACCTGATAACAGGCCAGTGACTCCGCCGCGCCCACGGCGATACGGCAGGCAACCGGGGTGAGGCCACAGGCATGGCGCCGGGGCAGGATCACGCCAGTGACTCCGGCACCGTCGGCACTGCGCAGACAGGCACCCAGGTTGTGGGGATCCATGATGCCGTCCAGTACCAGCAACAATGGCGTCGCTTCAGGCGCCGCATCCAGCCGCCGGAAGAGTTCCTGCTCATCGGCAAGGCGCCTGGGCCGTGCCCGGGCCACCACGCCCTGGTGCCCGGCTCCGGCGTGGCGCTCGAGCACATTGTCCCGCGCCGGCTGAATGGACAGCCCCAGTGACTGAGCGCGCTCGCAAAGCGCCTCCAGACGGGGGTCGCCACGCTCGGCCCGGCGGTCGCGGACGAAAAGCTCGAGCACGGCTTCCGGGCGGTGGCGAAGGATCGCCTCCACCGCGTGAAAACCGGAGTACATCTGCGGTTTGCTGCTCACGGGCGTTAGCGCCGGGTTCGGGGACGTTTACGGGCCGCCTTTTTCTTCTTCCCCTGCCCGTCACCTTCCTTCTGCTTTCCCTGTCCCTGCCCTTCTTTCTGCTTTCCCTGTCCATCCTTCTGCTTTCCCTGTGCGCTCTTCTGCCTTTTCTGTCCCTGACCGGAAGGTTTGCCGCCGGAGCGGTTTCCACCGGGGGCGCCGGCACGACCACCACCGCCACCACGCCGGCCGCCCTTGCCCCGACCGCGGCGGGTCTTGCCTCCCTCGACCAGCATCAGATCAATCTTGCGGTCTTCCACATGGACGGCGGCCACCTGGACCCGAACCGGATCACCCATATGAAACTCGCGGCCTGAAGATTCGCCCACCAGGGCGTGACGCACGGGATCATGATGGTAATAGTCGCTTTCCAGATTGGACACATGCACCAGACCATCGATATAGAGATCGTTGATCTGGACGAAGAGTCCGAAACCGGTCACCGCGGCCACCACGCCATCCATCTCGTCGCCGAGATGCTGTTCCATGTACTGGCACTTCAGCCACTGCTCCACATCGCGGGTGGCATCGTCGGCCCTGCGCTCGGTCAGCGAGCAGTGTTCGCCGAGTTCCACCATGTGATGGGGTTCGTAGGGAAGGATCTGCTCACGGGGCACGGGCTGCAGCTTGCCCGGGTTGTGCACATGGTGCTTCCACTCCGGGTTGCGAATCAGATACCGCAGCGCGCGGTGAACCAGCAGGTCGGGGTAGCGGCGAAGGGGAGAGGTAAAGTGCGTATAGGCCTTGTATGCCAGACCGAAGTGCCCGTGGTTTTCCGCCTCATAGAGCGCCTGGCTCATGGAGCGCAGCATCATGACCTGGATCAGGTTACGATCCGGACGATCAGCGATTTCTTGTGTCAGTGACCGGAACAGACCGGGATCCGGATCGCCGTCCTGGGCGGACCACTTCAGTTTCAGGCCCAGCCCTGCAAGGGACTGCTGGAGTGTTTCGAGCTTCTCCGCCGGCGGCGGTGGATGATTGCGAAACAGGGTGGGCAGTTTCGACTTCTGCAACAGCCGTGCGGTGCAGATATTCGCCGCCAGCATGGCTTCCTCGATCATCACATGCGCCACATTGCGATGGACCGGCTCGATGGCGCGAATCTTCTTGTTCTCATCATAAAGGATGCGCGTTTCCGTGGTTTCCACATCAATGGCACCCCGGTTTTCCCGCTCCCGGCGCAGTGCCCGGTACAGATCGTGATAGACGTGGAGCATCTTCTGCACGCGCTCGTCCACTTCGGCACGCACCGCTTCCGCCTCGTTGCTGTCGGGATGTTCGATCAGCGCGCCCACCTTGTTGTAGGTAAGCCGGTGCGCCGAGCGCATTACCCCTTCACCGAAATGAAACTTGCTGATCCGCCCTTTGGCGGAGATGGTCATTTCACAGAACAGACACAGCCGGTCCAGGTCCGGGTTCAGCGAACAGAGCCCGTTGGACAGCTTCTCCGGCAACATGGGAACCACCCGGTTCGGGAAATACACCGAGTTGCCCCGCCGGCGCCCTTCGTTGTCCAGCGGCGTCCCCGGCCATACATAATGAGAAACATCGGCAATGGCGACGATCAGCCTCCAGCCACCCCGCCAGCGTTTCTCCACGAATATGGCGTCATCGAAGTCCCTGGCGCTCTCGTCATCAATGGTCACCAGCGGAAGCTTGCGAAGATCCACCCTTGCCTCGGTGTCGGCTTCGTCGATGGTTTCCGGAATGGCCTCTGCCTGCTTTTCCGCCTCCCGGGGCCACTCGAAGGGGATCTCGTAGGCGCGCAGCGCCACATCCACTTCCATGCCCGGTTCTCTCTCGGAGGCAACCACTTCCTCAAGACGCACATGCAGATCCGGGTCATGGCGATGAAACTCGAGGATCGTACCCCGTACATAATCGCCCGGCCTGGGCTGCAGGCCGTTCATGTCCGTGATGATCACTTCCCGGGTGATGCGCCGGTTGGAAGGCTCGATGCAGTGCACCCCGGCTTCCTTCATGTAACGGCCCACCAGCTCCGTATTGGCGCGCTCAAGCACCTGAACGATCCGTGCCTGGCGCTTGCCGAAACGGCTTTCGCCCTCGACGCTGACCAGTACCCGATCCCCGTCGAGCACCGTGCGCATCTGCCGCGGCGGGAGAAAAAGGTCCCCCTCGCCCGCTTCATCCTCGTCCGGAATCACGAAACCGAAACCATCGCGATGGCCCTGCACGCGTCCGGGGATCAGGTCCATGCGCCGGGCAATGCCGAACAGTCCGCGCCGGTTCTCCACCAGCTGGCCGTCGCGCAGCATCGCCTTGAGACGGCGCCGAAGCCCCTCGCGATCATCTTCGTCCTCGATGTCCAGCAGCGGCTCCATTTCCTCCTGACGCATGGGCCGTCCCTGGTCCTCCAGCATTTCCAGTATCAGCTCCCGGCTGGCCACCGGCTTTTCATAGCGAGAGGCTTCCCGGTCCGCGTGGGGGTCCCGGTACTGATTTCCTTCCTTCTTCGGTTTCCTGCTCATTCAGTCCTCGTCATCATTGTCTGTGCGGCTGCGGAACGCTTTCGGGAGCGCTCCTCCCGGAGGTTTCGCCCTCGAGCCGGGGCTGCCGATTTCTTGCCGTGGCGGTTACCACGCGCAGGATCGTCCTGCGGCCCGGCCGAAACAGGAGCATGAGGCGCTCCGCAAGGCCCCGCAGCCGTTTCGCGCGACATAGTGGGCCCATTACCGGGCCGGCGCAACCGGCCCGGAGCCCTGTACGCGGCTTTCCCGGGTTTGACACGGGCCCGGGTTGTACTAGAATACGCGCTCCCGGATGTGGCCTGGCGCTCACGAGCGCTGGCACGGGGAAATGCCGAGGTGGTGAAATTGGTAGACACGCTAGCTTCAGGTGCTAGTGGGCGCAAGCCCGTGGAGGTTCAAGTCCTCTCCTCGGCACCAATCAGAAGGGCTCCCGAAGGGAGCCTTTTTTGTTTTCGCGCCGGACTGCCGGCCAATGCCAGCCCGAAGCCTGCACCGAATGCCGGGTATCTCGCGCCGCGGATGGCTGTTGCCGGGCGTGCTCGCGACCGCGCCCGTAGCAGGAACTACGGGTAAGGGAGCATGTGCGCCCGGCGGCAGCCAGACCAAGCGAGATGCCCGGCAAGTGTAACCGACTGTCAGTTGCTTCGACGGCAGAACCCTTGAGGGCTTTCCCGAAATGCAACATCCAGTGAATTCCGGAACGGTTCGATGCAGGCTTCGGGCACAACGCGGCGGGCGATATCCCGCCGCTGCATTGGCGCGAAAAGCTGTGCTTTTCGCCCTCTCCTCGGCACCAATCAAGGAGTCGCTCCCTTCGGGGCCCTCCATTGTTTCTCTTCCAGCTATCCCGAAACGGATCCTGCCCTTACTGTTTTTGCTGCTCGGCCTGGCGGCACTTCCCGCCGGGACCGTTGCGGACCCGAGCCCGGGTGTTATGGACGAATCCGTGGAGGCGGAGGGCGAAGGCACCATCCCTCCTCAGGCCACCAGCCCCTACCGACCACAGCCGGAGGCGGGCGATGGCGAACGCGAGCGCGCCGAACGCCGGCAGAGCGTGCTGATCTGGTTTCCGCTCGCCACCCTGGCCATAGTGGTGGTACTGGTGCTGACGGTGAAACGCAGGTAGGCGCCGCTTCGCGGCGCCGGTGGTCAGTGGTCGGTCGTCAGAAGCCAGTGAAGTGGAACGACCTCCGAGTGGTCACCCCATGTTCTGACCACTGACAACCGACCACCGCCAACTGACGCTCAGGCGCCGCGAAGCGGCGCCTGAGCGTCAAAGGGATGGCGCAGGATAATGGTTTCCTCGCGATCGGCACCGGTGGAGATGATATCGATCGGCGCTCCCGTGGTTTCCTCGATGCGGCGGATATAGGCGCGCGCATTGTCCGGCAGGTCCTCCAGGCGCTGCACGCCCAGGGTGGATTCCTTCCAGCCCGGCAGCTCCTCGTACACCGGCTCCAGCTCCGCGTAGGAATCCGCGTCCCAGGCGGAGACCAGCTCATCGCCCTCGCGGCTCTTGTAACCCACGCAGATCTGTACCGTATCCATGCCATCAAGCACATCGAGCTTGGTCAGACAGAGGCCGCTGATGGAGTTGATCTGGATGGCACGGGTCAGTGCCACGGTATCGAACCAGCCGCACCGGCGTGCCCGGCCGGTGGTGGAACCGAACTCGTTGCCGCGTTCGGCCAGCCGCTCGCCGGTGCCGTCATGCAGCTCCGTGGGGAAGGGCCCGGAGCCGACCCGGGTGGTATAGGCCTTGGTAATCCCCAGCACATAGTCCAGGTACAGGGGACCGAAACCGGACCCGGTGGCGGTGCCCCCAGCGGTGGTGTTCGACGACGTGACGAAGGGATAGGTGCCGTGGTCGATATCCAGCAACGTGCCCTGGGCGCCTTCGAACAGGATATGCCCGCCCCGGGCCCGGGTGTCGTGCAGAATGGCCGTGACATCCCCGACCATGGGACGCAGTTCCCCGGCCACCGCCAGCATGCTGTCCAGGGTCTCCTGGAAGTCCACCGGCGCCTCGCCATAGAAATTGCGAAGAATGAAATTGTGGTAGTCCACCACCTCGCCCAGCCGCCGGGCAAAGCGCTCACGGTGAAATAGATCGCCCAGACGCACACCGCGGCGGGCGGCCTTGTCCTCGTAGGCCGGCCCGATGCCCCGGCCGGTGGTACCGATCTTCTGCTTGCCCCGGGCCTTCTCCCGGGCCTGATCCAGGGCCACGTGGGTGGGCAGGATCAGCGGGCAGGCAGGGCTGAGACGCAGGCGCTCGCGCACCGGCACATCCTTTTCCTCCAGCCCCTGGATTTCCTCCATGAGGGCATCCGGTGCAATCACCACGCCGTTGCCGATCAGGCACTGCACGCCCGGGCGGAGAATGCCCGAAGGAATCAGATGCAGGACGGTCTTCTCGCCGTCAATGACCAGCGTATGGCCCGCATTGTGGCCGCCCTGGAAACGCGCGACACAGGAGACATGCTCGGTGAGCAGATCCACGATCTTGCCCTTGCCCTCGTCCCCCCACTGGGTCCCCAGTATGACTACGTTCTTGCCCATCAGCCCTGTTATCCCCCGTTTTCTTTTACGGAAACCGCCTGCCAGCGCCCGTCGCGGAACACCAGCTCGCGGTCACACCCGGACTCCCCCGGACCCGCCGATTCGCCCGGCAGTGCCTGGACCACCCGTTCGCCCTGCTCGCGCAGGCTTCGCACCTGTTCCCGCAGGGTCGTATCCTCCGGCGCGTGGGGCGCCAGAATGCCGGTGCGTGCCGGCGCGCGGCGGCCATTGGCCAGCAGCTTGATGTCCGCGCTGAACCCGGTGGCCGGGCGCGCCCGACCGAAGACCCGGCCGATCCGGTCATAGCGGCCACCTTTCGCCACCGGCTCGCTAAGCCCCTGGACATAAGCGGCAAAGAGACAGCCCGTGTGGTAGTGATAACCGCGCAGCTCACCCGGATCCAGATGGATCTCCACCGCCGGAGCCTGCTGGCGAACCCGGCCCGTCAGGGCCTCCAACTCGTCCAGCGCCTGCAGCGCCGTATCCATGCCCGCCAGCAACTCCCGGGCCCGGGGCAACACCCGCGCGGCATCACCGGCCAGCCAGGGCAGCTCTTCCAGCGCCCGGTTCACGGCATCAGGCAGTGTCCGCCCGGCGAGAAATTCTTCCAGTTCGGCGCGGGCCTTGCGCACCAGAGTGTCGGTCAGGGCCTCGGTGTCGTCATCGCCCAGCTCCGCCCGGGAGACCAGTTCCCGGAAGATCCCCACATGGCCGACATCCAGGGTCACGCCTTCCAGCCCGGAGTGCTGCAGCGTCTCCAGCATCAGCAGCACCACTTCCGCGTCGCTGTCCACGCCGCCATGGCCGAACAGTTCCACACCAATCTGGTAGGGAATCCGCGACCCGCCGGGCCCCGCCGGCCAGGTGCGCAGGGCGGTGGAACAATAGCAAAGCCTGGATGGCCCCTGGCGGCGCAGGCTGTGGGCATCCATGCGCGCCACCTGCGGGGTAATGTCCGCGCGCACACCCATCAGCCGGCCGCTCAACTGATCGGTGAGCTTGAAGGTCTCGCGCTCCAGGTCCCGGCCGGCGCCGTTGAGCAGTGATTCGAGAAACTCGATCAGCGGTGGAAAGACCAGCTCATAGCCCCAGCTGGCATAGAGGTCCAGTAACTGGCGACGCAGTTGTTCGATTACCGCCGCGCGCTCCGGAAGAAGCTCCTCCACGCCCTCGGGCAGCATCCATTGTTCTTCACGATTCATCATCAGGATCACAACAGGGCAAGCAGGCCGGCGCCGACAAGCATGGCCACCAGACCGGTAACACGCAGGGCATTGTCACTCATGCGCGCCAGGGTCATCGCCGCTTCACGCATGCGGCGTGGCGCGAGGAACAGCGGGATACCCTCGATCACCAGCACCAGGCATAACGCCTTGGCAACAAGCGCCCAGTCCATACCGGCTCAAACGATAAAATGCCGGGTGCGCGCACCCGGCATGTGAACGATAGCACGACTGCCGCAAGCCGGCATCACCGCCCTCCCGAATCCTTCAGATAACGGAAGAACTCACCGTCCGGCTCGAGCAGCAACACGTCGGAGCGGTCCTTGAAGCTCTCCCGGTAGGCCTGCAGGCTCCGGTGGAAGCTGTAAAAGTCGGGGTTCACTTCGTAGAAATCCGCATAGATTTCCGCCGCACGGGCGTCGCCCTCACCACGAATTTCCTCGGCCTCCCGGAAAGCCTCGGCCATCAGTACGGTGCGTTCGCGCTCGGCGGCCGCCTCGATCCGCTCGGCGGCCTCGCGGCCCTGGGAGCGGTGGCGGGCGGCATCACGGGAGCGCTCGGCGCGCATCCGGTCATAGACCCGGTCACGAACCTCGTCGGGCCAGTCCACCTGCTTGACACGAATGTCCACCACCTCGATGCCAAAGTCCTGCATGGTCAGCGCATTGACGTCCTCGGTGACGGTATCCATCACGTCCTCGCGCTCACCGGAAACCACCTCTTCCACGGTCCGGTCGGCAATCTCGTTACGCAGGCCTTCCTCCACCCGTGGATTCAGAAGCTGCTGGGCATTCATGCGCATCCGGTCGGGGCTGGCCGCGCCCATGTCTCCCACCACAGTCACGTAACGCTCCACGTCCGAGACCCGCCAGATCACGAAGGCGTTCACGTCCAGGAGTTTCTTCTCGCCGGTGAGGTAGGACTCGCCGGGCAGGTCATGGACCAGGGTGCGCCCGTCCACGCGGATCACTTCATCCACGAAGGGAAACTTGAAGTGCAGCGCGGGCGGCAGATCGGTTTCCACGATCTGGGCAAAACGCTTGAGTACCGCACGCTGGGTCTCGTTGACGATGTAGAACGAATTCAGCGCCGCGATCAGCAGAAACAGGGCTGCCACCAGCGGAATAAGGGTTCTCGGGGTCATTGGCGAAGCTCCCTGATCCGTTGGCCGTAGAGGCTGCCGCTACGTTCGGCGGAAGAGCGGTCCGACCGGGCATTGCCCTGGTCCTTTTCACGATCCCTGTCGCGCTTATCCTCTTCGTCCGTGTCCGCACGGTGGCGTTCCATCATCTTGTCCAGCGGCAGGTACAGCAGGTTGCTGCCCTCCGCAATGTCCACCAGCACCTTGGACGAACGGCTCATCACCTCCTGCATGGTCTCCAGGTACAGACGCTGCCGGGTCACTTCCGGCGCCCGGGCGTACTGGTTGGCCAGTTGCTCGAAACGGCGCCCTTCACCCGTGGCCCGCTCGGTCACCTGGTCACGATACGCCCGCGCCTCCTCGCGCAGACGCTCGGCACGGCCCCGAGCTTCCGGAATGATCCGGTTGGCGTAGGCTTCCGCCTGCATCTGGAAACGGTCCTCGTCCTCGCGGGCCCGGGAAACGTCCTGGAAGGCGTCGCGCACTTCGGCGGGCGCCTCCGTACGGTCCAGCGCCACGGCGGTGACCATCAGCCCGGTGTTGTAGCGATCGAGATAGTCCTGCAGGCGCTGTCCGGCAAGGGTCCGGATCTCCTCGCGGCGCTCGCTGAGTACTTCGTCAATAAAGGACCCGCCCACCACGTGGCGCAGGGCGCTTTCCGAGGCGTTGCGAAGGACCTCGGCGGAATCCTCCACCCGCAGCAGATAGGCGGTGGGGTCCAGCACACGGTACTGCACTTCCAGGTCCACGCTGACAATGTTGGTGTCCTTGGAAAGCATCTCTTCGCTGACCCGGTGACTGCTGACCCGGGTCACGTTGACCTTGTGGTATTCCTCCACCGGCGGGAAATGCCAGTTCAGACCGGGCCCCTCGATACGGTCGAACTTGCCGAAACGCAGCACCACGGCGCGTTCGGCCGAATCCACCTGATAGAATGCCGTGAAGGCATAGACGAGCATGATCAGCACCAGGATCACGGCAATGACCGGTGCCGCCGCCGCAGCGCCACCACCGCCGCCGGAGCCACCGCCGGGACCGCCGCCGGAGCCGCCAAAGAGGCTGTTGACGCGCTTTTTCAGGTTGCGCAGTACCTCGTCGAGATCCGGAGGCCCCTGATTGCCGCCTCCACCACCGCCGCCACCCCAGGGGTCACGCGGTTTCTGTCCGCCAGGTTCATTCCAGGACATTGAATTCTCCAGTTACGGGATGCCGGAAAACACTCCGGTATCCGGCCGTTCGGGCCGGGCACGGCGCCATAAGCAGAAATCCCTTCCGCGCGCGGGCCGAATACGCGACAGGGTAATGCAGATACCAGGCCCGGGGGCGGTTCCGGCAACCGGCTAGCCTGCTCGATGCGAGCGCCTGCGATTGTAGGAAGGGCCGGACTCCCCTGCAAGCGAAGACTGCCCCGCCGGCTCCAGGGATTCTTCCGTCAGCCCCTCGGAACGCAGAAGCCGCTGGAAATGGCTGCGATTGACCCGCACCCGCAACAGCATGCTGCCATCCACCGACGCCTTCTCTTCAAGCACCTCCCCCGCCTGATGCAGGCG
>SLJS01000372.1 GCA_007135015.1 Alcanivorax sp.
AGTCCGTCGGAATCCGGGGGCGAGCAGGACTCTGGCCCGGAAGAAGACGAAACGGCGGAGGATGCGGTTTCCCGGGACGGCGAGATTGACGAGGGCGCCGAAGCGGGAGCCGACGATGACAATAACGGGGATGAAACAGCGTAAAACCGGTAGAGCCGGAAGGAGGCATACCATGCCACGCAGGATGCTTGTTCCACTGATGACAATGCTGCTGGTGCCCGCGATGGTGCAGGCGGAAACCGGAGAAGGACCGCGAATGGTCGCGCCGCAGGACCAGGGCACCACCGTCA
The DNA here is from genome assembly GCA_007135015.1 of Alcanivorax sp. GTDB lineage: Bacteria > Pseudomonadota > Gammaproteobacteria > Pseudomonadales > Alcanivoracaceae > SLJS01. The sequence continues at coordinate 291 of SLJS01000372.1, forward strand.
TCGGCGCCGAGGAGGCGCCCACGGTCCTCAACGTGGTGCCCTGGAAGGACAGCCGGGTCGAGCTGGACCGTGACGACCCCAGCTCGGCACTACTGAGCCGGGTACTCGAACCGCTGGACCGGGAGGTCCTCCAGCGCGAGATCCAGTATCACCAGATGATGAACATCAGTGACGAGGATGATGGTCTTTTTCTCGACTAGTTCACGACGAAAAGATCTTTCCATGGCATAATCGGGCGCGGCCCGAACCATGGCGCTGCATTTGGGTGAGCGTGCCCGGCGCATGCTCGCGCAAATGCAGGCCCGGATACAGCTAACAACAACCGTAACCAAACAAGTCTAGGAGAACACCATGGCGAATGAGCTGTCCACCGTCGATACGGCGGCGAGCGTTGCCGCCGAACCGGGGCTGATCGACATCATGATTGGCTTTATTCAGGATGGCGGGCCCTTCATGTACCCGATCCTGTTTGTGCTGGCCGTTGGCCTTGGCATAACACTGGAGCGCATCATCTACCTTCAGCGCGTCAAGAGCGTCAACCAGAAGGCCTGGAAACAGGTGTTTCCGCTGTTGTCCAAGGGGCAGTTCCGCCAGGCCATGGAGGCCGTTCGCGACAACCAGACCGGGATCGCGCGCGTCATAGGCTATGGTCTGGAGCGCTCACGCACCACCCGGCGTCACGAAGATGTCGAAATGGCCATGGAGGAGGGCCTGATGGAGGTCCTTCCGCGGCTTGAAACCCGCACCGGCTATGTAGCCATTCTGGCCAACATCGCCACCCTGCTGGGCCTGCTCGGCACCATTCTCGGCCTGATCGCGGCGTTCACCGCGGTAGCCAGCGCCGACCCGGCGGAACAGGCCGAACTGCTTTCGGCTTCCATCTCGGTAGCCATGAACACCACGGCCTTTGGTCTGATGACGGCCATTCCGTTGCTGCTCGCCTATGCGTTCATCAACTCCATGACCAACAAGATTGTCGACAGCATGGAGATGGCCTCCGTGAAGTTCATGAACGTCTTCCGTCAGGCAACCACTCAGCAGGACCGCCGTGATGGTCCGGCACAGGGTGCGTCTGCCTGAGAGGCTGGACGGAATAAGGAAGCGAGGAGCCTCTGATGCGGTTTCGTGAACGCAAGCGCGACGGCGACGTGGAGCTGAATGTCACCGCCTTTCTCAATCTGATGGTGGTGCTGATCCCGTTCCTGCTGCTCAACGCGGTTTTTGCACAGGTATCCGTACTCGAGCTGAACCTGCCCGACGAGGATATGGCCGACCAGGACGATGACAAGGATGACGAAGAGGACGAAGAGGAGCGCCTGGTCCTGGAAGTAATGATCTACAGCGACCGCTACAAGGTGGTAGATCGTAACAGCGGCCCCCTGAAGACCTTTGAAAACCGCGAGGACGGCACCCATGATCGTGCGGCGCTCCACGAGTTCCTCCAGGAGGTGAAGGAACAGTTCCCGGATGAAACCCGCATCACCCTGCTGGCGGAGGAGGACACGCCCTATGAGCTGCTTATCCACACCATGGATACAGTGCGACAGCAACGTGTCAGGGTGAACAACGTTCCGATCACCCGTCACCTGTTTCCCGATGTAGGGATTGGTGCCGCACCCCCCGACCCTGAAAGAGAAGCTGCGGGAGATGCCGGATGAGTCGGTTGGCCGGAGGCAAGAAGTCCGCGCGGGCTAAACGCAAGCAGCGACACTACAAGCGCCGCCGCCAGACGGCGACGCTGAGTCTTACGTCACTAATGGATATCTTTACCATTCTGGTGTTCTTTCTGCTGGTATCGCAGACGGACAGCGCGGACATCCCGGAGGATGTACAACTGCCCGAGTCCACCGCACAGGAACTGCCCGAGGACATGGTAACCATCCAGGTCAGCGGCACGCGGATTCTGGTTCAGGACCGCCAGATCGCTTCGGTGCCGGACGTGATGGAACGGGAAGACAGGGAGATCCCGGAGCTGATCGCAGCACTGAACCAGCAGGCCGAGCGGGCAAGGCGTCAAAGGGAGTTTCGCCAGGCGATGATAATGGGCGACCGCGAGATCCCCTACGCCCTGCTTGAGCGCATCATGATCAGCGCCAACCAGACGCCTTACACACAACTCTCCTTTGCCGTACTGCGCCAGGCAGAGAGGACCGGTAACGATGCAGAAGAAGAATAACCAAACCAGTCCTGACCAGGGCGGCAACATCGACAGGAACTACATGCTCGATGGCACCCTGCCCTGGGATGATCTGCCCGGCGAGCGGCGCCGTCAGAATATTATTCTGATCATCTTCGCGCTGCTTTGCCTTCTGGCCATCCTGTTCGTGGAAACAACGGAAGTGCCGGAGGCGCCGGAGCGCCCGGCGGACGCGGATGACCGCTTCGCCCGGCTGATCATGGAAGAAGAACCGCCCCCGCCGCC
>SLJS01000327.1 GCA_007135015.1 Alcanivorax sp.
CGAGTTGATCACCAGAAACACCCTGAACTTGCAGGAACTGCTCAACGGACTTGGCACGACGTTCGCCCAGGGCGATGTTGTACTCGCGCGTACCACGCTCGTCGGTATGCCCTTCCAGCCGCAGCTGTGCCCCCGGGTTCTCCTGCAGATAACGCGCATGGGCACGCAGTGCATCAAACGCCGCCGACGGAATTTCCGAACGGTCGAACGCAAAATAGATGACGCGTGTATCCGTGGTGCCATCGTAGTTGGCCGGATGGTTATGGAAGGTATCCGGATCATCGGCTTCGCGCTCGGAGGGGCGTACCCGCTCGTCCTGGTCCACCGGATCCGTTTCCGCCTCCTCCGGCGCGACACGGGGCTCTACGTCGGAAACGTCCTCATCCTCCGGCTGACTCGCACAGGCGGCCAGCAGGAATGTCGCCAGCAGCATCGCCAGCAACCGGTTGAGTGTAAATGAGTGCATGCTCAAAGCTCCTGTTTGTGTTGGGCAGTTTTCTCTGTATCGAATCACTTTACCGAATCCCTTGCTGTGAATCTCTTGTCGAATCATGGATCCCGTTACAGGAACGGCGACCAGGCCGGTTCCCTGACTTCTCCCTCCTTCGCCGGCAGGTGCATGCGCACGCGACCGTCAATGGAGACTGCTTCCAGGACGCCAGCCCCTTCGTGACGCGTCCCGTAAATTACCATAGTTCCATTGGGAGCAACACTCGGAGACTCATCAAGATCCGTCTCCGTCACAACATTGAAGGTGTCCCGCTCCAGATCCTTGACGCCAATCCGGAATCCTCCCCCGTCCCGGTGCACGAACACCAGGTGGCGCCCGTCCGGAGTGATATCCGGCCGGGCGTTGTAGCTGCCCTCGAACGTCAGCCGCCTGACGCTGCCGTCGGCCAGATTCAGCCGGTAGATCTGGGGCCCGCCGCTGCGGCTGGAAGTAAAGATCAGCGAATTGCCGTCCGGAAGCCAGCGCGGCTCCGTATCGATGGACCAGTGGTTGGTGCGCCGGGTCAGTTCCCCGCTTCCCAGATCCAGGGTGTAGATCTCCGGTTGCCCGTCCCGCGACAGGGTCAGCGCAAGTCGACGGCCGTCCGGCGACCAGGAAGGTGCGCCATTGATGCCCCGGTGACTGCTTACCACCCTGCGCTCGGACGTAGCCAGCTCATGCACAAAGATCTTGGGCCGGCCGTCGCCTTCAAAGGAGACATAGGCCACCTTCCTGCCATCCGGCGACCAGGAGGGGCTCATGATGGGCTCGTTGCTGCGCAGTATGGTGCGCGCCCGGTGGCCATCGGCGTCAGCATACTGAAGCTGATAGGGCCGCTGCGCGTTGCGGTCATGGGTCACATACAGAATCCGGGTGGAAAAGGCCCCCTCTATACCGGTCAGGTGCTCGAATACCCGGTCCGATATGGCATGGGCCACATCGCGAAGCTGGCGCGCCGGAGGGCGGTAGGTCTCGCCCAGAAGGCGCCGCTGGCCCTGCACATCGTGCAACTGATAGCGCACCTCGAAACGGTCATCCGCCAGCTCGGTCACCTTTCCGGTCAGCAGGTATTCGCTGCCCAGAACCCGGAAGTCCCGCCAGGCGATCTCCTCACCCGGCCAGGGGCGGCTGAGCATGTCCTCCGGCGGCAACGGGTTGAACAGGCCACTGCGCTCCAGGTTGGCGGCAATGATCCGGCCCATGTCCTCCGGCGGCGAGGCGCCTTCCACATGAAAGGGCACCACTGCCATGGGCATGGCGTCATCCCGGCCCTCGGTGATCTCGATCACGAGGCCCTCGCCACGGGCAATGGCGCTCAGAAAGAAAAGGCCAATCAGTGCCAGTTTTTTCACAGTCGCAGGTCCTCCGGCCGGAAAATAAAGGTGAATTCACGAAAATGCTCGAAATCTCTGCCATCGGGTACCGGTAGCCGTCCGACGGCGTTCACCGCCGCCACTGCGGAGCGGTCCAGTGCCTCGTCACCACTGGATTCCACGACCCGGGCCTGGATTACGTCACCGCCCGGGGCAAGACGAATCCGCAATACGGTTTCCATCCCCGAACGGGCGCTGGGCGGGCGCGTCCAGCGGCGCGCCACCGCATTCTGAATGGCGCTGATGTAACTCGCCATTTCCGGGTCATCCTCCAGGGCACGGGCCTGCTCCTCGGCATCCGAAGCGGCCGCTTGCGCCGCCTGGCGGCGTCTTTCCTCCTCCCGGCGCTGCTGCTCGGCCAGGGCTTCTTCCTCCCGTGCCAGCAATTCCTCCAGGTCGGAATCGTCCATTTCGGGTTCCCGGGGCTCGGGTTCCGGCTCCGGCGAAGGCTCGGGCTGCGGTACCGGCTCGGGTTCCGGTTCCGGCTCCGGCTCCGGCTCCGGCTCCGGTTCAGGCTCCGATTCAGGTTCGGGCCGGGGCGCCGCCGCGGGTGCCTGCTGCCGGGGTGGCGGCGAAGGCTGACGTTCCACTACCAGCGCCTCGATGTGCCGGGGCGTGGCGGGTTCGAACTCGAAGTCCGGCTGTCCCGACCAGCTGATGAACATGGCCCCGCCCAGCAACAGGTGAAGGCTGATGGAAAACGCCAGCGCCGGTCCCGAATCCTGCCAGTTCATGGATTACTGTCCGGGGGCTCCGTGACCAGGCCCAGCCGTTCGATGCCGGCATTCTGGAGCGCGGACATGAGCGCAACGACCCGCCCATAGGCCACCGCCTCATCTCCTTCCACCA
>SLJS01000178.1 GCA_007135015.1 Alcanivorax sp.
CCGGGCGGGCCGGGACTTTGGAGCCGGCGGCGACGGACTCTGCTGGGGGCAGGGCCGGAGGGCGCCGGCCTCCGAAGCGCTGCTGGGCGTCGACAACCTGGCCACCGCCCTGCAGGCGCTCTGGCTGGCCGGTATCTCGCCGTCTGATGAAGCCGTCGAGCGGGCACGGGAAACCCGGCTGGCGGGGCGCTGCGAGCACCGGCGGATTGGCGGTGTGGACTGGTACCTGGACGTGGGCCACAACCGGGAAGCGCTGGAGCGTTTTCTCCGGCGCGCCCCCGATTCCGGCGGGCGTACCCTCGCCGTCTGTGCCATGCTTTCGGGCAAGCCGGTGGCCGCGCTGGAGCCCTTTGTGCCCCGGGTGGCACACTGGTACCTTGCAGGACTCGGAGGCCCACGCGCCTGCGGACCTGCACGGCTGGCCGATTCCCTTCCGGCCGGCACGGACCACAGCTGTCACGAGCCTGTTTCGGCGGCGGTAATGCAAGCGGCGGCTGAAGCGAGACCCGGAGACCGGGTACTGGTTTTCGGTTCCTTTCACACCGTGGTGGAAGCGGTGACCACCCTGGAGGATCAGGCGGCTTGGAAGACCGGGCAAAACAGCGACTGATCGGCGTGCTGCTGCTCGCCCTGCTGGTGGCGATTCTGGCGCCACTGCTTCTGCGCTCGCCGGAGGAGGTGCGTGTGGCGCTGGATCTGGCTATTCCCGAGGAACCGGAGATCTCCGGTGTGCCCGCCGAGCCGGTGGTTGACGAGGCGGAACGGGCGGCGGTGGTCGAGGAGATTCGCCGGGACCGTGAACAGGTTCGCCGGGAGAGCGAAGCCCATCACCAGGCACTGGAGGCGGCGCCGGAGGGTCTGGACCCGCAGGAAGAGATGGTGATTCCCGGCGAGCCGCCCCTGTCCGGTTGGGCGGTACAACTGGGCAGCTTCGGCGACCGTGACAACGCCCGGGAGCTGGCCTCCGCATTGCGTGACGCGGGCCAGAATGCCTTTATTCGCGAGGTGGAGCCTGACGGTGAGCTCCGGTACCGGGTGTTCGCCGGCCCGGAGCTCGAACGCGATGCGGCGCTGGGACTGCGTGACCGCCTGGCCGAAGACGAACGATTCGCGCTGGAAGGGCTGGTGGTGCCGCTTGACCCCTGAAGCCCGACTCGCGCACCGCGGCGGGCTGGTCGGCACCGTGGGAATGGTCTGCCGGCTCTGCTACTATTTGCTTCCTTCTGGAGTGCGGTCCCGCAGCAAGGGCATTTATGAATCTGGCCGATGCAGCCATCCTGGTAATCGTTGTGGTTTCGGCGTTCATCAGTGTGCGCCGGGGCTTCACCCGCGAGGCCTTTTCCCTTGCCACCTGGGTGGTGGCCTTCATCGTGGCGCGTCTTTTCGGCCCGTCGCTGGAAGTGCTCATGGAGCCGGTGGTCGAAACCCCCAGTGTGCGCGTGGCGGTGGCATTCGGCAGTCTCTTTGCCGCCACCCTGGTCGTCGGTGCCCTGCTCAATCACCTGCTCGGGGAACTGGTGCGGGTCACGGGCCTGACCGGCACCGACCGGCTTTTCGGCGTGGTGTTCGGCACCGTTCGCGGACTGGTGCTGGTGGTGGTACTGGTGGTGCTGGGCAAGCCCATGTTTTCGGAGGATGCCTGGTGGAACCAGTCCCTTCTGGTGCCGCATTTCGCCATGATGGAGGACTGGTCCCGGCAGGTGGCGGCGGATTTCATGGCCTTTGTTCTCAGTTTTGATCCGGAACCGGTGGAATAGGCCGGAGCGCATTGTCGGGTACTGCCGCGCCGACGGGTCGCGCTTGGGGCGGACAAGTGCTTGAATTGGTACATGCAGCGCCCCTTCGGGGCGCAGTGGCGAGTGGCGAGCGGCGAGCGGCGAGAAGAAAAAGGGAGCAGTGATTGGGGGCAGTGGCCGGAAGAGAAGGACCGCCGCCCTGATTCTGGCACCAACCTGGAAAGAATGGTCCCCTCTCCCCTTGCGGGAGAGGGACAGGGAGAGGGGCTTTGAGAGCAACCATCCCATGAGGGGTCGCCGTCGGGAAGGCATGGCGGAAAAACGGGGCAGGGCGGCCTTTTCGACAGTAGCGGGAGGAGCCGGAGATGTGTGGCATTGTGGGTATCGTTGGACAGACCCATGTGAACCAGGCGATCTATGATGCGCTGACGGTGCTTCAGCACCGTGGGCAGGATGCCGCCGGCATTGTTACCTGTGACGGCGAGCGGCTGTTTCTGCGCAAGGACAACGGCATGGTGCGCGACGTCTTCCAGACCAGGCACATGCGGCGCCTGGTGGGCAACATGGGCATCGGCCACGTCCGCTATCCCACCGCGGGTTCTTCAAGCTCCGCCGAAGCGCAGCCGTTCTACGTGAATTCCCCCTACGGCATCACGCTGGCTCACAACGGCAACCTGACCAACTCGGAGGAGCTGGCCAGCGACCTGTTTCGCGCGGACCTGCGCCACATCAATACGACCTCGGACTCGGAGGTGCTGCTCAACGTCTTTGCTCACGAGCTGCAGCAGTTGCACCGTCTCAACCCCCGCCCGGACGACATCTTCGAGGCAGTGGCCCGGGTCCACGAACGGGTGGAAGGCGCCTATGCGGCGGTGGCGATGATCACCGGTTACGGAATCCTGGCTTTCCGGGACCCCCATGGCGTGCGTCCGGTCTGTTTCGGCCGTCGTGAAACCGACGAGGGCATCGAATACATGGTGGCCTCGGAAAGCGTGGCGCTCAATGCCCAGGGCTTTACCCTGGTGCGTGATCTTCATCCCGGTGAGGCCGTTTACATCACCGAACAGGCTGAACTCTACACCCGCCGCTGTGCCCCGGAGGCCAGGCTCAATCCCTGTATCTTCGAGCATGTTTACCTCGCCCGGCCCGATTCCATCATTGACAATATTTCCGTCTACAAGGCGCGCTTGCGCATGGGCGAGCGGCTGGCGGAGAAAATCCGGCGCGAGTGGCCCGGTCACGATATCGATGTGGTGATCCCGATCCCCGATACCAGCCGTACCTCGGCGCTGCAGCTGGCGAATCGCCTGGAGGTGAAGTACCGCGAGGGGTTCATCAAGAACCGCTACATCGGCCGCACCTTCATCATGCCCGGCCAGCAGCAGCGCAAGAAATCGGTTCGCCAGAAGCTCAATGCCATCGAACTGGAGTTTCGCGGCAAGAACGTGCTGCTGGTCGATGACTCCATTGTCCGCGGTACCACCTGTAACGAGATCATCCAGATGGCCCGGGAGGCGGGCGCGCGCAACGTCTATTTCGCGTCGGCGGCGCCGCCCGTGCGTTATCCCAATGTCTACGGCATCGACATGCCGGCGGCGAGCGAGCTGATTGCCCACAACCGCAGCACGGACGAAATCAACGAGCAGATTGGCGCCGACAAACTCATCTACCAGGACCTGGAGGATCTCGTGGCGACCTGCCGGGAGGGCAACACGGAGATCAAGCAGTTCGAGTGCTCGGTGTTTGACGGGCATTATGTGGCCGGCCGGATCGACCAACAGTACCTGGACTCGCTGGAACGTGATCGCAATGACGCCGTTCGCCAGGGCAGGGAACGGGAGCGCCGGCAGGCGGCGCTGGATGATAACGAGGTGATCGACCTGCATAATGCAAACTGAAGGGGGCCGATTGAGCGTTTCTCTTCATCTGTCATGTGCCCCTGTGCCGTGTGCGCCCCATGGGCGCCAGGACTGTGGCACCATGACACAACGCACCATGGCGAATCCCGGTACCGGATGCCGGGAAGCTGAGCACAGGGGCAAGGCATGAGCAAACGGCCGCCGCCGGATAGTCTGAAAACCGATACCCTGGGAATTCGCACCGGCGAGTTGCCCACGGAAGCGGGTGCCCATTCGGAAGTGCTGTATCTGACCTCCAGCTTCGTCTTCCGGGATGCGGCCGAGGCGGCCGCGCGCTTTTCCGGCGACGAGCCCGGCAATATCTATTCGCGATTCACCAACCCCACGGTTCAGGCCTTCGAGCAGCGTCTTGCCGCCATGGAGGGGGGCGAACGGTGCGTGGCCTTCGCCTCCGGCATGGCCTCCATTACCGCCACCTTCATGGCGCTGATGGAGCCGGGCGAGCACATTGTCAGCTCCCGGGGAATCTTCGGCACTACGGTGGTGCTCTATGAAAAGTACCTGAAGAAGTTCGGCATCGAGACCACCATGGTGGATCTTGCCGACATGGAGCAGTGGCGCCGTGCCATTCGCCCGGAAACCCGCTTTCTGTTCGTCGAGACCCCTTCGAACCCGCTTGTGGAGCTCTGCGACATCCGCGCGCTCGCCGACCTGGCCCACGAGCACGGCGCACAGCTGATCGTGGACAACTGCTTCTGCACGCCGGTGTTGCAGAAGCCGTTCGAGCTGGGCGCGGACCTGGTGATTCACAGCGCCACCAAGTATCTGGACGGCCAGGGCCGGTGTGTGGGCGGCGCGGTGATCGGTCCCGGTGAAACCATGGACGAGCTGCACGGCTTTCTGCGCACCACCGGGGCGAGCATGAGTCCGTTCAATGCCTGGGTGTTTCTCAAGGGGCTGGAGACGCTGCCGTTGCGCATGCGTGCCCATTCAGTCCATGCCATGGAGCTGGCAAGCTGGCTGGTGGATCAGCCGGGGGTGGAGAAGGTCTATTACGCCGGGCTGGAGGATCATCCCCAGCATGAGCTGGCCCGCACCCAGCAGAAGGGCTTTGGCGGCGTGCTGTCCTTTCTGGTGCGTGACAGTGATGGACGTGCGGACCGCCAGGCCGCCTGGCGCTTCATTGATGCCACCCGGCTGGTATCGATCACCGCCAACCTGGGCGATGCCAAGACCACCATTACCCATCCGGCAAGCACCACACATGGCCGGGTGCCGGACGAGGAGAAACGCCGGGCGGGAATTGCCGAGAACCTGGTGCGCGTGGCGGTGGGGCTCGAGGATCCCGCGGACATTCGCGAGGACATGGCGCGCGGCGTGGCGGCGCTGGGACACAAGTAGCGGCTAAGCGCTCCCGCATCAGTCATAACAACAGGCAACCAGAGGTTCCCCGATGCAGTTACTGGAGCAGTCCCTGGAGCGCGTGGGCCGGGTCGTCCTGGGGAAGGAAGAGCAGATCCGCCTGGCCGTGGCCTGTCTGCTTGCGCGCGGGCACCTGCTGATCGAGGACCTGCCGGGCATTGGCAAGACCACCCTGGCCTATACGCTGGCGCGGGTATTTTCCCTGGAATACCGGCGCGTGCAATTCACCTCCGACATGCTGCCCACGGACATCCTGGGCGTGTCCGTGTTCGACCCGGAGCAGAAACGTTTCCACCTGCGCAAGGGCCCCGTCTTCACCCAGTTGCTGCTTGCCGACGAGATCAATCGCGCCACGCCCAAGACACAGAGCGCGCTGCTGGAGGCCATGGAGGAACGTCAGGTCACCCTGGACGGGCTCACCCGTGATCTGCCGGAGCCGTTCTTCGTGGTCGCCACCCAGAATCCGGTCACCCAGACCGGCACTTTCGCGTTGCCCGAGTCCCAGCTGGACCGGTTTCTCATGCGGGTGTCGCTGGGCTATCCCGCGCCGGAAGTGGAGCTGGACCTTCTTGCCGGCGGCGGTGAGCGCAGCCGCACCATCAGCGTGGAGCCGGTGATGGATGCCGGGGATCTGCTGCAGGTCATGGCCCGGGTGGAGGAAGTGCGCGCCTCCCGGGAGCTGCTGGACTATGTTCAGCGTCTGCTGGATTACAGCCGTACCTGCGGCCGTTTTGCCGCCGGGCTGTCTCCGCGGGCGGGCCTGGGGCTGTTGCGGGCGGCCCGGGCCTGGGCACTGCTGGCCGGGCGGGACTACGTGATTCCGGAGGATGTTCAGGCTGTGGCGGCTCCGGTCTGCGAGCACCGTCTCCAGGCGGTCAGCGGCGCCGGCGCGCGCGGCGCGGCCGAAGAGCTGCTGGAGGCGGTTGCGGTGGTGCGCTGATGGCGATACGCGAGCGGGCACGGCAGCTGTATGCGCGCTGGCTGAACCGCCGGCTGCCCCCGGCCCGGTCCCAGCAGCTCAACCAGCGCAGTGTCTTCATCTTTCCTTCCTCCTACGGTTTTCTGTACCTGCTGATCGTTGTTTCGCTGTTCATCGGCGGGATCAACTACGAGAACAACCTGATCATGGCGCTGGCCTTTCTGCTGGTCAGTCTGTTCGTTGTGGCGATCCTGCATACCTTCCGGAATCTCTCCGGTGTGGAGATCCGTGCCGGGGGGTACGAGTCCGGTTTCGCCGGGGATCGTGGCAGCCTGGAGGTGGTGCTGACCGCCGCGGACGGCCACCCCCACCGGGCGCTGGAATTTCGCTGGCCCGGTGGTCAGGGCGGCGAGCTCTCGGTGGAGCCGGGAGAAGAAAAGAGCCTCTGGCTGACGGTGCCGCTGTCGCGCCGGGGCCGGATCCACCCGGGGCGCCTGCTGGTGCGCAGCACCTGGCCACTGGGCTGGCTGCGTGCCTGGTCGCTGGTGGATCTCGATCACCGCTGTCTGGCCTGGCCGCGCCCGCTGCCCGGCGGGGACTGTCCTTCCGGCGGCGGTGACGAGACCGAGGGGCGGCGGATCAGGGTCCAGGGCAGCGATGATTTCCAGGGACTGCGCGGCTATGTCAGCGGGGATTCTCCACGACTTGTGGACTGGAAGGCCTACGCCCGCAGCGGCGATCTGTACACCAAGCTGTTCGCCGACCCGGCCGAGGGCTGGCTGTGGCTGGAATGGGAGCGCATGACCGGGCAGGACGCGGAGACTCGGCTTGCGCGCCTGAGCTGGTGGGTGCTGGAGATGGAGCGGCGCCGGCGCCGCTACGGGCTGCGTATACCGGGCACCGAACTGGCTCCGTCACTGGGTGTCGACCACCGGCGTGAAGCGCTGGACAGTCTCGCGCTGTACGGAGAATCGTGATGACCAGGGTCTATCAGGTTCCCCATCAGGCTTTCGGCTGGCTGGTCGGGGGTACCCTGCTGGCGTCGTTGCCCCATCTCTGGTCGGGTCCGGTGTGGCTTCAGCTTTCACTGCCGCTGCTTCTGGGATGGCGGGTGCTGGCGCACCGCGGTCGGCTTTCGCTGCCGGGACGCAATGTCCGGGTGCTGCTTCTTCTCGGCGCCGTACTGGGCACTTTCTACAGTCACGGCACCATTCTGGGGCCCGAGGCCGGAACCTGTCTGCTGGTGGCGGCCTTCGGCCTGAAGATGCTGGAGACCTTCCGGTTCCGCGATGCCCGGGTGGTGGTGGTACTGGGCTACTTCGTGCTGGCCACCGCCTTTCTTTTCGGACAGGGCCCGTTGCTGAGCCTGTATGTAATTGCCGTGATGATGATGCTCACCGCCGCGCTGATCGGTCTGCATCATCCCCGGGGTGTCGGGAACGCATGGCGACATCTGCGTCTGGCCGCGGTCATGATGTTTCAGGCCCTGCCGCTGATGGTGGTGCTGTTCGTGCTGGTGCCGAGAATCGAACCGCTGTGGTCGCTGCAGATGGACGAGCCGGACGCACGAACCGGCATGAGCGATTCGGTATCCCCGGGGGATATCGGCCGGCTCTCGGAGTCCGATGAGGTCGCCTTCCGGGTCAGTTTCGAGCAGGGTGTCCCCGAATACCGGGAGCGCTACTGGCGCGGGCTCGTTCTGTCCCGGTTTGATGGACGTACCTGGTCCCGGGCGGACAATGCGGCGGTGGATGCCATTGATTACGACTGGTTTCCTCGCGAGCCGGAGCCGCCCTGGCTGCATCGCCTTCGCGAGGCCCGGCAGGGCGAGGAGTACTCCTACCAGGTGATTCTCGAGCGCACCGGGCGGCCCTGGCTTTTCGCCCTGTCGGTACCCTTTACCGACGGCGAGAACCGGAACATCGGCATGACCCGGGACATGCGGCTGACGCACCAGGGCGATGTGAACCAGCGCCTGGCTTATAACGTGCGCAGTTACCCCCGGGCGGCAAGGGCGATGGACCTGGATGAACGTGAGCGCGAGCTGAATCTGCGGCTGCCCGGAGACGGCAACCCGCAAGCGCGTGAGCGGGCACGCGCATTGCGCGCGCAGGCGGAGTCCGATCACGCATTCGCGGAAGCCGTGCTGCGCTGGTTCAACGAAGAGGAGTTTCATTACACACTGAGCCCGTCCAGGCTGGGTGACGAACATATCGACGAGTTCCTGTTTTCCACCCGGCGGGGTTTCTGTGAGCACTATGCATCCGCCTATGCCTTTCTGATGCGCGCGGCGGGCATTCCCGCGCGACTGGTAGGCGGCTATCAGGGCGGGGAGATGAACCCGCTCGGCAATTACATGCGGATTCACCAGTACGACGCCCATGCCTGGGTGGAGATCTGGCTGGAGCCGGCGGGCTGGGTGCGGGTTGACCCCACCGCCGCGGTGGCGCCGGAGCGGATCGAGTTCGGGCTGGAGCGGGCGCTTGACGAGCGCGGGGAGGGTCGCGGCGCGGCGGGCGTGTTCAGCCGATGGAGAGAGAATCCGGTCCTGCGCGGGCTGGGGGACTTTACCGATTATGTGCAGTTCGCCTGGCAGAACTGGATTCTTGCCTATGACCGACGTGATCAGCTTGCCCTGTTCGAGCAGTGGTTCGGGGGAACCTCGCCCTGGCGGGTTGCCGTGGCGCTGGGGATCATGCTCGGGATCATTGTATTGCCGCTGGCGTTGTGGATACTGGTGCGGCGCCCCCGCTACGGCCCACTCCAGCGCGAGTATCACCGGGTGGTGCGCTGGCTGGCGCGGCGGGGTGTCCGTCCACGCAGCGGGGAAACCCCGAGGGCCTTGATCGGGCGGGCGGCGGTGGAGCTGCCCGCCAGCGCGGAGCCCCTGCGTGCCTGGGGGAGTGCTTTCGAATCCGTCGCCTATGGTGCGGATGGAGGCAACGAGCAGGCCTGGCGTGAACTTCGGCGGGCGGGCAGGGCGCTGCGCTCGCCCATCCCGGGGCGTTCCCGGTCACGGCCGGGCGATGGCGAACAGGCACACTCGGCCGACAGCGAGAGGTAAGATGATGCGACGGTTTTCCGGTACTGTGCTTGCGGCGCTGCTGTGCAGCCTTGCGGCGCCGGGTTCCACCATGATGATTTCCGAAGCCTTTGATCTGGCCACCGAGCATGATCCGGCAATTCCGCAGTCTCTGGCGATCTACGAGGCGGACAGCCGGCGCGGGCGCCAGGTCACCGGCACACGGCTTCCGCAGATCAATGCCGTGGGCGAGGCCCTGCGATCCCACAGCGAGGTGGAGGGCGGCGAGTTCTTCCTCGGTCAGCGGGCCGAGGATACCGGCAACCGTTACAGCGCCTCGCTCGAGGTGCGCCAGCCCCTGTATCGGCGGGATTGGCGCGCCCGCGGGCGTCAGGCCAGCGCTCTGGACAGCCAGGCGGAGGTCGGGCGCGAGGACCGCATCCAGCGGCTGATCCTGCGCGTGGCCGAGCGCTACTTCGCGGTGCTGGAAGAAGAGGAAAATCTGAGCCTGGCCCGCGCGGAACAGGAATCACTGCGCAAGGCGCTGCAGGACACCCGCAATCGTCACGAGGCCGGGCGGGTGGCCGCCACGGACCTGCATGAGGCCCGGGCACGTTTTGACATGGCCCGGGCGCGGGCCATGCGTGCCGACAGCGCGCTGCAGAGTGCCCGGGAAGCACTTCACGAGATCACTCGCAACGGTTTCGCGGAACTGCCTCGTCTCAGCAGCGAGGCCCCCCTTCCCGAGCTGGAGCCGGCCGAAGCGGAGCAATGGCTGGAGCTTGCCCGGGAACACAGCCTGGTACTGCGCGAGGCCCGGCAGCAGGAAGAGATTGCCAGCGCGGAGCTGGCCGCGCGCAAGAACGATTACTCGCCACGGCTGGATGCCCTGGCCGGGTTCCGTTACAGCGATTCGACGGATTTCATGGACGGGCAGAAGCGCGAAGAGCGCCTGGTGGGCCTGGAGCTGACCGTTCCCATCTATCAGGGTGGCTCGGCCCGGGCGGCCCGCAGCGAAGCCAGCTTCCGCCACGAGGCAGCCCGGGCACAACTCTCGCGGGCAACCCTGGAGACCGAGCGGCGCGTGCGCCAGCTGCATCGCAATGTGCTGGCCGACCGCGCCCAGGTGGAGGCCGCTGAGCAGTCCGTACTTTCGGCGCGGACCGCCCGGGAGGCCACCGCCACCGGTTACCGGGAGGGGACCCGGACCATTCTGGACATGCTGGATGCGGAGGCGCGGCTGACCGATGCGCGCCGTGACGAGGTGCAGGCCCGCTTCGCCTACCTGCTGAACCTGCTGAACCTGCGTTATGAAGCCGGGCTGCTGGAACCCGGGCATGTGCGCACCCTGGACAATCTGCTGGAGTTCTAGAATGCCCTGCACGTCGCTCGGTCTGAGCCCTGCCAGCGCGTAGCCCGTGTGAAGCGAACGCAACCCGGGGCCGCGCGAAGCGGCCGGGGAGGGGCGTTGCAACCGTTCTGGAAGAGCTCCCCGGATTACGGCCTTTGGCCTTCGGTTCGTCCGAAGAATCTGTGGGCAAGACTTGGTTCGCCATGAACGCCAAGCCTATGATATAAGACATTATTTATTGTACAGAGCGCGAAATCGAGCGCCTTGGATTCAAGTAATAAGTGCAATTGGTTATGCAGCCAGCAGATTTACTGACTGGCCCCATAGAACTTCGTTCGGCGTTTTCCATCCCAGTGTTTCCCTGGGGCGGTTATTTAGCCGGTC
>SLJS01000351.1 GCA_007135015.1 Alcanivorax sp.
CCTTGAGGACCTGTTCCGTGTAGGGCAGCGACGGCAGGTCCTCATGGCCGGGCGCCCTGCCCGCCAGGACCGCGTCCAGTTCCCGGTGGAGTTTCTGCTCCACGTGCGGATTCCGCGCCAGCAGATACCAGGTCCAGGTCAGCGCGTGGGAGGTGGTCTCGTGGCCGGCCAGGAACAGGGTCATGAGCTGGTCGCGGATTTCGCGGTCACTGAGGCGGCTGTCCGGGTCCTCGGCATCCACGGCGGTGACAAGGCGCTGCAGCAGGTCATTGGGCTCGGCCGCGGTCTCCGGGGCGCTGCGGCGCTGGTCGATGATGTCGTAGATGATGCTGTCGAGCAGGGCGATGGCGCGGTTGGCACGGATGCGTCCGGGCGTGGGCAGCCAGTCGGGCGTGAGATTCAGGGTGGCCTGGGCGCCGTTCAGGGTGCGCATGGCCCGGGCCACCTGGTCGGTCTTGTGATCGATCCGGTAGGAAAACAGGGTGCGGCAGACAATGCGCAGGGTGAGATCCACCATTTCCCGGCCCATGTCCACGGTGCTGCCCGGGCGCCATTGCTCGCGCACGGCCAGGGTCTCGTCCACCATCATTTCCGCGTAGCCGCCCATCTGCCCGCGGGTAAAGGCGGGCTGGACCATGCGGCGCTGGCGCTTCCAGGTGTCGCCGTCCGTGGTCAGCAGGCCGTCGCCGAGTACCTGGGTCAGAGACTCCAGCGCGGTGTGCTTCTTGCTGAAGTCATCCGCGCGGGTGAGCAGCACTTCCCGGAAGTGCTCCGGGTGGCGCAAAACATAGAGCGCCCCGCTCGGATTCGGTGCGCAATAGATATCGCCGTATTGCTCGAACCGCGCCTGTATGAACGCCAGGGGGTCGCGGGCAAAGTTCAGGTAATAGCGCAGCGCCGGCACCAGCCCCTTCTTCCGGGGCGGCGGGCCCGGCGGCGTGGCGTCGCGGTCAGGCAGGTCAATTGCGTTCATGTTGCACTCGTTAAAGGCCGGGGAGGATGGTTCGGGGGTCAGGTTTGCATTTTTGTTTGCCTTTGGCCATTTGGCCGTTCAGCCTTGCCGGAGGAGGGGGTTGTGCCTTTTGGCGGTTTTTCGGCCAGAATCGGCCGCTCTGATCTTGATACCGCTACCATTCATCCATGCCGGGATGGGAATTGCCGAGCAATCTTGGTAGCTGTGAGAAGATCCGGCCGAGGGAACAGGGGAAAGACGGTGCCCGGGATCAAGGCGCTGAACAGGTTCATGGGGCTGCTGGATTCGCCGAATCTGGGCAAGTCCTGTTTTGTCGCGGCGTCGGCCTTGGGGCTGGCCGCGCTGTTTGCCGTCTGGGTCGCTATCACCTTTTTCTTCACCGACTTTGGTAACGCCTACCTGGATCCATACTTTGCCACCAGGGTGCTCATGCTGCACACATCCGCCATGGTCTTCTGGACCCTGGTACTGTTGCTCGGCTTCAGCCTGTACCGCCGCAACCGCAACCCGGACTGGTTCAGCTATCTGGTATTGGCTGCCTACCCTTGCTTTCTGATGCCCGGCGCGTGGATTTATGGCTGGGCCACCCTGCCAGCAGGGTTGATTCTGGTCGGCTCCGTGCTGGTGGGCCTGGTGCTGTTCCAGTTAAAGCTGGCACGTTTTGCGCTCGGCGCCGGTGCAATACTCTTTTCACTCGTGATCGGCCTCACCATTTTCGGCCATCTGCCCTACGCGCCACTGTTTGCCGTGCATCCACTCAGTGCCGAGCCGGTCAGCCCCTACTATCTGGTCTCGGAAGTGATCCTGGCATCGCCTTTCTTTGTGGTCTGCACCCTGATCGCGGCCATGATCATTATTAGCTGGCGCAAACGGGAGGAACTCGTCGCCCGGCTCTCCATGACCGATGAACTCACCGGCGTCGCCAACCGGCGCGCTATCATCAACACCCTGGAGCACGAGCTGGCGCGCAGCCAGCGCACCGGCACAGCGCTCACACTGGCCATGCTGGATCTGGACCATTTCAAGCAGATCAACGATACCCACGGCCACGATGCCGGCGATCACGTGCTACGGGACGTCACGCAACGACTGAAAGGCGCGCTCAGGCAAACCGACTCCATCGGACGCCTCGGAGGCGAGGAATTTCTGCTGATTCTTGTCGGCACCTCACCGGGCAGCGCCAGCCGAGCCCTGGAACGCTGTCGCCGGGTGGTGAGCGCCACCCCGATTCAGGCGACAGAGGATGTCTCGCTGACGGTCACCGCCAGCTTCGGGTACTGCACCGTGCAGCCGGGTGCCGAAGAGGATGCCCACACTTTGCTGCTAAGAGCCGACGAAGCGCTTTATGCCGGAAAGGAAGCGGGCCGCGATTGTGTCAGCGAGTGGCAGCCGGCGTAAGGGCCGGGGGCAAACCGGGCACAAACCGTGGACAGGCCCTACTTTATCCGGCTACAGGAACTCCGGTTTGTGCGTGTCCCGACTTTCTGATCCTGCGTCTGTCCTCAGGGTCAATTGCGCGGAGCAGGATTTGCAAGAAGGAGACACCAACGAGTGGATTGGGGGAGGATGCCGGAAAGGTTTTCCTGATCCTCCCCAACCTCTCTCCCCTCGTGGGTGTCGCAAAAGCCCCTCTCCCCTCGTGAGGGTGTCGTAGAAACCCTTGTAGGAGCGCTGCTCGCAGCGCGAAGAATCTGGCACCGTGCGGAATCCGGGGTTTTCGCG
>SLJS01000328.1 GCA_007135015.1 Alcanivorax sp.
CACCCTGGAGCCGGACGAGCGCTCCGGCGGCTACATTATTGCCGACTATACGCCGGACGCCTGAGCGCGGGCCCGCCCCTCTTGTGGTCCGTCCTGCAAGGGACTACCTTGTGGCGGAGATCAGGCCGTTCGCGGCGGGATTCGTGACCCCACAGCACTTCCGGAGAAGACTACCGTGATGAATCGCATGCGCAGGCTGCAAGGCCCCTTCCGCATTTTCTGGGTAACCTGTCTGCTGCTCGGCATGGGGCTGGGCCTGGTCTCCTTCGCGGCGGACGAGGAGCGCCGCAAGGCGCTGGTGCTGGAAGTCGACGGCCCCATCGGCCCGGCCACGGCGGATTATGTGATCCGGGGCATTCAGGGTGCGCATGATCGCAATGCCGAGGTAGTGATCCTGCGCATGGACACTCCCGGCGGGCTGGATGATTCCATGCGCAGCATGATCAAGGAGATCCTGCGCTCACCGGTGCCGGTGGTCACCTATGTGCATCCCGCCGGGGCTCGGGCGGCCAGTGCCGGCACCTATATCCTCTACGGCAGCCATGTGGCGGCAATGACGCCGGCAACTAATCTGGGCTCCGCCACGCCCGTGCAGATGGGCGGCACGCCCGGCGCCCCCGAGGGCATCGAGGAAGAGATGGAAGAGGCCGCCGAGGACGAAGAAAAGCCGGAAGGGAAGCGCCGCGGTGAAACCGCCATGGAGCGCAAGGTTCTCGAAGACGCCGTGTCCTACATCCGGGGTCTGGCCGAGCGCCACGGCCGCAACGCGGACTGGGCGGAAGAAGCAGTGCGCGAGGCAGTGAACCTGACCGCCACCGACGCCCTGGAAAAGAACGTGATCGATGTGGTGGCCGACAATATTACCGATCTGCTGGAACAGATCCATGGCCGCGAGGTGAGAATGGAGCGCGGTGAATACACCCTGGATACGGAGAATCTGGAAGTGGTCAATGTGGAGCCGGACTGGCGCACCGAGCTGCTTCAGGTGATCACCAACCCGAACGTGGCCTACTTCCTGATGCTGATTGGTTTCTACGGCATCATTTTCGAACTTTCCAGCCCCGGCAATATCTATCCCGGCGTGATCGGCGTCGTCAGCCTGCTGCTGGCGCTCTATGCCTTCCAGGTGCTGCCGGTGAACTACGCCGGGCTGGCGCTGATCATTGTCGGCGTGGCCCTGATGGTGGGCGAGGCCTTCATGCCCAGCTTCGGTGTGCTCGGTATAGGGGGCATCGTGTCTTTCGTCATGGGCTCGGTGCTGTTGCTGGACGATGACAATCTCGCCATATCCCTGCCGCTGATTGGCGGTACCGCGCTGATTACCGCCGGGTTCATCATGTGGGTGCTCACCCGCCTGATCGGGCTGCGACGCAAACAGGTGGTCACGGGCATGGAAGAGCTGATGGGTGCCGTGGCCGTCGCCCTGGATGACTTCCAGGGAGAGGGCCGTGTCCGCCTGCGGGGCGAAAGCTGGATTGCCGAATCCCCGGAGCCTGTCCAGGAGGGCCAGAAGCTGCGCGTCAAGGCCGTACGCGGCCTGCGGGTGGATGTGGAACCCCTGGAAGACAATCAGGGAAACTGAACGAAATCCCATAGTGTAAAGGAGAAACAAATGGTCGCTTATCTTGCCCCGTTACTTTTCGTGCTGGCGTTTGTCGCCATGTCCATCCGGATTCTGCCGGAGTACCAGCGTGGCGTGGTGTTCTTTCTGGGGCGGTTTCAGGCGGTAAAGGGCCCGGGCCTGATCATCGTGATCCCCGGCATTCAACAGATGGTGCGCGTTGATCTGCGGATCATCACCCTGGACGTGCCCAGCCAGGACGTGATCTCCCAGGACAACGTCACCGTACGGGTGAACGCCGTGCTGTATTTCCGCGTGGTGGATTCCGCCAAGGCCATCATCCAGGTGGAGGATTACTACAATGCCACCAGCCAGTTGTCCCAGACGACGCTGCGCTCGGTGCTTGGCAAGCATGACCTCGATGAGATGCTCTCCGAGCGCGATCGGCTCAACAAGGATATCCAGGAGATCATCGATGCGCAGACCGACAGCTGGGGCATCAAGGTCACCAACGTCGAGATCAAGCACGTGGACCTCAACGAGACCATGATCCGCGCCATTGCCCGCCAGGCTGAGGCCGAACGGGAACGGCGGGCCAAGGTCATTCATGCCGAGGGCGAACTCCAGGCGTCGCAGAAGCTGGTGGAAGCGGCGGATGTGATCTCCACCAACCCGTCTGCGCTGCAGCTGCGCTATCTGCAGACCATGAACGACATGTCGCAGAAGAGCTCCTCGACGCTGTTCTTCCCCTTCCCCTTCGATCTCAGCGAGGCGTTCAAGACCATCGGCAAGAAGAACAAGGAGTAGGCGCGCACGGCGCGCCGCGGTCGGCGGTCGGAACTCAGCCGTCAGAGAACAAGGCTCGCTCAGGCGGGCCTTGTTCGTAAGGGGCAAGGGACAAGGGACAAGGGACAAGGGGCGCGGCCCTCCCCCTCTCCCACCAGGAAGGTGTCATAAAAAGTCATCGTTGGCGAAGCAGGTCGATCAATGGGCTCCCTCCCCCGTGAGGGGGAGGGTCGGGGTGGGGAGAGCGGCCGAAGGCCGCGCAAGGCCGCCTGCGGCGGCCTCCCCCTCCATACCTCCCCCCTCGGAGGGTGTCGCAAAAGGGTCTCATG
>SLJS01000343.1 GCA_007135015.1 Alcanivorax sp.
GCCCCTCGCCTCTCGCCTCTCGCCTCTTCGCCCGCAGGGCGATCACCCCCCGGAAACCGCCCGCATCTGCCGTGGTGTCTGGCCGAACCAGCGCCGGAAGGTGCGGCTGAAATTCGAGGTGTCCTCATAGCCCAGGCTTTCGGCCACACGCTCGATCGGCAGATCCGTGTTCAGCAGATACCAGGCCGCCAGTTCCTTGCGCACGTCATCGAGCAACTCCTGCCAGGAAGTGCCCTCTTCGCGCAGCTTGCGAATCAGGGTGCGCCGGGACATGGCCAGCTGCTCCACCATGTCCTCCAGGGTGGGGTAGGCCCCCTCGCAGTCCAGCAGGTGGTTGCGGATACGCTGGCTCAGGGCGCCGCCGCGTTCGAGCTGGCGCAGCTGGTTCTCGCATTCGCGCCAGGCGGTGCGATACGCACCCGGGTCCGCCGTAACACAAGGCAGATCCAGCACCTGCCGGGGAAAGCGCACCTGATAGGATGGCGCGTCGAAGGACACCGGATAGCCGAGTTTCTCGCGGTATACTTCCGCCCATTGCGGCTCGGGAAAGGGAAAGTACACGCGAACGTGCTGCAGTGACTGGGCAGTGGTGGCCTCGATCAGTCGGAAAAAGGTCACCAGATTGGTGCCCAGGATGTACTCCCGGGCGTCGCCGAAATCCTGGAATTCCCGGGCGCCGAGCACACAGTCGTCACCGGTCTCGGTAAAGAAGTACTCCATGAGCTGCAGCCGCAGGGGCGAGAAACGGTTGACCGTCTCCAGCATCTGCCGGACATCGGGGGCCGCCACCGCCGCGTAGCCCACCGGCCCATGGGCCGAAGCCATGGTGATCTCGCCGACCTCGAGCCCGATCCACGGCTTTTCCGTCAACCGGATGGCCCGCCGGATAAGCCGCGTCATCTGCTCAAGACTGATAAAGCGGTTGTCGAGCTGCAGTTGCTCCCAGCGCAACCGCGTGCCCCGGAAAATGGTAGTGGTATCAAAACCCTCCTGGCGCAGCCGCGCGCAAAGCAGGCGCGCATAGGTCGGGTGAATGGCCGGACGCAGCCGGTCGCTGACACGCACACTCAAGGGAACCGGCTCCCCCGGCGGAGCCCGCCACAGGCCGGCCTCGATTGATGAACGCCCTCTGCCTTAAAATTATACATAGTGTTTATTTCTGGCACATAATGACGATTTAATGCCACTTCATGCGGTACTGCCGCCGGGCATTCGCCCACAGCATAACCGCTACTTCAGGCACAAAGAATGCGGAGACAGGGTCATGAA
The DNA here is from genome assembly GCA_007135015.1 of Alcanivorax sp. Lineage (GTDB taxonomy): Bacteria > Pseudomonadota > Gammaproteobacteria > Pseudomonadales > Alcanivoracaceae > SLJS01. Next base: position 1,270 of record SLJS01000343.1, read on the forward strand.
CCAGGCAGCAGGCACTTTTGTCACCAGCGAGGGTACCGTATACCGGGATCGCAAGCGCCACATGTGGATCGTATCCGTACTGGTCCCGGGGCTGATCTTCGTGGGCCCGGCCCTGTACCTGGCAACGGGTAACGCACTCTGGCTGTGGGCGCCGCTGGCCTTTCACTACGGAGTGATCCCGGCGCTGGACTACCTGCTCGGCGAGGATCGCAGCAACCCGCCGGAGGAAGTGGTGCCCCAGCTGGAACAGGACCCCTACTACCGCTATGTCACCTACATGCTGGTGCCGGTGATCTGGGGCGCTTTCATCTTCAGTGCCTGGTTCGTGGGCACCCAGGAGCTGCCGCTGCACGGCGTCATTGCCATGATCCTGCTCACCGGCGGCATCTGCGGCTTCGGCATGAATCTGGGCCATGAGCTGGGTCACAAGAACAACCGGCTGGAGCGGTCGCTGGCCAAGTTCGTGCTTGCCCCCGGCCTCTATGGCCACTTCTTCATCGAGCACAACAAGGGCCATCACCGGGATGTGGCCACGCCCGAGGACCCGGCCAGCTCGCGCATGGGCGAGAGCATCTGGAAGTTCGTGTTCCGGGAAATCCCCGGCGCCTTCGTCCGGGCACTGAAGCTGGAAAAGACGCGCCTGGAGAAAAAGGGCAAGTCCGCCTGGTCCCTGGAAAACGAGATCCTGCAGCCGGCGCTGATCACTGCCGTACTCTGGGGCGCGCTGATCTGGGCCTTCGGACCGGTCATGGTGCCCTTCCTGATCGCCGTGGCGGTCTGGGGCGCCTTCCAGCTGACCTCGGCAAACTATATCGAGCACTACGGGCTGCTGCGCCAGAAGCTGGACAATGGCCGTTACGAGCCGCCGAAGCCCCATCACAGCTGGAACAGCAACCACCTGTTCTCCAACTGGGCGAGCTTCCACCTGCAGCGCCACTCCGACCACCACGCCAACCCCACGCGGCGGTACCAGTCGCTGCGGCACTTCGAAGAGCTGCCGAGCCTGCCCAACGGCTATTTCGGCATGTTCATGGCCGCCTATATCCCGCCGCTGTGGTTCGCGATCATGGACCCGCGCCTGGTCGAGCATGTGGACCACGACGCCTCGCGGATCAACTTCGACCCGAAGGCGCGCGAGCGTCTGATCCGCAAATACAACCTGCGCGACAAGCAGGCTGACCACGACACCGCCACGGAAACCGGACAGGCCTCCCCGGCCTGATTCCGGCAGGCGGGAGCGTGCTTTCCCGCACCTGCGGGAGCACTGCTTGCAGCACGGGCCCGGATTCCCGCACGGTGCCAGGTTCTTCGCGCTGCAAGCAGCGCTCCTGCAACGGCGTTTGCGACACCCCGAAACCGGGTGTCGACCGCATGCCGGGAGGCCGCGCAGCGGCCATGCTGGAA